>JANXQE010000809.1 GCA_025356925.1 Limisphaerales bacterium
GGGTTCGAATCCCTCCCTCTCCGCCAGCGCCCGGAGGGGGACAGACAGGTGATTAATCGACGGCGCAGTGAGCCGAGTTCGGCTTGGTAAATGAATACAGACTTAATTTGGATTTTGGTGTGGGTGGTAGTGATCGGTGGCGCGTTCGCCTGGCTATGGCGCGCGGGTCATCTGATGCGCTTTTCCACGTACGTGCAACAAACGCGCGAAGAGTTGCGCAAATGCACCTGGCCCAGTTGGGACGAGCTTAAGGGTTCGACCGTTGTGGTCGGCATCTCCATAGTTCTGTTGGGCGGCTTTACGGTGCTCGTGGACTTCGTCTTTTCGATGTTGGTTCGCTGGATCACCTAACTCGGGCGACTAATTTATATCACATGCGAAGTCAGTGGTTTGTCATCCACACTCTCTCCGGCCAAGAACAAAAGGTCAAAGAGAGCATCGAAAAGCGCATCAAGACAGAGGAAATGGGCGACTTCGTAAAGGAAGTGCTTGTTCCGATGGAAAAAGTGGTCGAGGTGCGCAACCAAAAGAAAACCGTTTCTACTCGCAAGCTGTGGCCCGGTTACGTCTTTGTGGACATGGCTTTGTTGGATGACGACAATCGCATTATCGAGAAGCCGTGGTATTTTATCAAAGAGACTCAGGGCGTCATTGGCTTTGTTGGCGGCGAACCTCCGACCCCGACTCCGTCCGACGAGGTCGAATCGATTAAAACCCAAATCTCAGCCTCCGAAGAGCATGAGAAGCCTAAGGTCAGCTTTGATGTCGGCGAGACCGTCAAGATAAACAACGGGCCATTCCTGAATTTCAGCGGCGTCATCGAAGAGGTCGAGCCCGATCGTGGAAAACTAAAAGTAACGGTTAACATCTTCGGCCGTAACACCCCAGTCGAACTGGAATACTGGCAAGTGGAAAAGGGATAATCGATCAAGCCGTTTGAACGCCAGGACGTTTGAGCGCCTGAACCCGAGTAAGTTTTAACTTTGTAACGCGTTAACAATTTAACAGGTAAGAACATGGCTAAGAAAGTAACTGGCATCATCAAGCTGCAGATCCCGGCCGGGCAGGCGAATCCCGCTCCGCCCGTCGGCCCCGCCCTGGGCCAGCACGGCGTCAACATCATGGCCTTCTGCAAGGATTTCAACGCCAAGACCAAAGACCAGCCAGGAATGGTGATACCGGTCATCATCACTGTCTACCAGGATAAATCTTTCACGTTCATTACTAAGTCTCCGCCCGCTTCCATCCTGCTCAAGAAAGCCGCCGGCATCACGGCCGGTTCCAAAGAGCCGAACAAGGAAAAGGTCGGCAAGGTGACCCGCAAACAGGTGTTGGAAATCGTGAAGTTAAAGGCAAAGGATTTGAACGCGACGTCAGAAGAAGCCGCGTTCCGCGTGGTGGCCGGCACCGCCCGCAGCATGGGGATCGATGTTGTCGGATAACCAATAAACCGCGGGAGAGCCTCGAGGTCTCGAGACTCGCTTGCACCGCAAAAACAGCAAAATGCCCAGTAAACGTTACCGCAAAGCGCTCGAACTCGTGGAAGGCAAGAAAGCCTTTCCGCTCAAGTCGGCAGTGGAAGTATTAATTAAGTTCCCGAAGGCCAAGTTCAACGAGACAGTTGATCTGGCGTTTCGGCTTGGGGTTGATCCCAAGCAATCAGATCAAATGGTGCGTGGCACGGTGCCGCTGCCCCATGGGAGTGGCAAGACAGTTCGGGTGCTGGTCTTTGCCAAGAGCGGTCCTGCAGCCGAAGCGGCCAAAGCTGCCGGTGCTGAATACGTGGGGTTTGACGACATGATCAAAAAATGTCAGGAAGGCTGGTCGGACTTTGATGTCGCGATCGCCACGCCTGACGCCATGGGCGAGGTCCGCAAGCTCGGTAAAGTCTTGGGTCCCCGCGGCCTGATGCCGAACCCAAAAACAGGCACCGTGACTGAGGATACGGCCAAGGCGGTCAAAGAGGTCAAGGCCGGCCGGGTTGAGTTCAAGGTTGATAAGGCTGGGAATATTCATGTCCCGGTGGGCAAAGCCTCCTTTAGTGCGACGCAAATTGAAGAAAACGCCCGTGCGGTGATCGAAGCCATCGTCAAGGCGCGACCCAACAGCGTCAAAGGCGCTTTCATTGAGAGTTGCACACTGTCGGCGACGATGAGTCCCCCGGTGCGGCTTGATACCAAGGAATTCGCCGTCTGAACTTTGTAACGCTAACCTTTAACGATCTTTCAACATGCGTCCCGAAAAGCAAAATCTGACCAAAGAATACTTGGTGCGCCTGAACGCCTCGCCTTTCTTTATCGTAGTGGACTACAAGGGTTTGACGGTGGGTCACCTGACCGAACTCCGCCGGCGGCTCACCAAGGCCGGAGCCGAAATCCACATCGTAAAAAACTCCATCTTTCGACTGGCCGCCAAAGAGGCCGGGGTTTCTGACCTAAACGGGTCACTGAGTGGCCAGTTGGCGGTGGTTACCGGCCAGCGTGATATCTCGACCGCCGCCAAGGTGGTCAAGACATTTGGCTCGGAGCTCGATAAGCTCAAGGTCCATTTTGGATTCTTAAACAATGAGCGATTGGAGCAGGCATCCATTCTAAAATTGGCCGACCTTCCATCGATGGAGGTGCTGCGCGGACAGTTTTTGGGTGTTTTGAACGCGCCAGCCAGCAAATTCGTCAGACTATTGAACACGCCGGCGAGCCAACTGGCCCGCGTGCTTCAAGCTCGTCAGGAAAAGCTTGGGGAACCTGCGGTCGCTTGATAAGGGTTTGCCGGCCATTGCTTTATCGCCGCGGGGCAGGCTTCTGTAATGTTAGACCAGACACTTTGGCAAAAATGCTCAATTTCACCCCGGTTAAGCCGATCGGGATGGAAATCAACAAAAACAAAGTAAATCGTCGGTTTGCAGGCTGTGAACTTAAAACGTCTGTAGCCACGGGCGACGACGAGACGCAATGAAAGGTAAAAATGGCTCTAGACAAAGGTAAGATTGTAGAAGAACTCAGTAATGCCACGGTGATTGAGATCGCCGATCTGGTGAAAGAACTTGAAGGCAAGTGGGGCGTGTCGGCCGCGGCCCCAGTGGCCGCTGCGGGTGCAGCAGGAGCAGGGGCTGCAGCCGCTCCCGCCGCTGAAGCAAAAACCACCTTCGACGTGATTCTGACCTCGCTTCCGGCGGACAAGAAGATCGCCGTAATCAAGGCCGTGCGTGAAGTCAAAGCCGGGCTCGGTTTGGCGGAAGCCAAGGCCCTGGTCGAGGGCGCGCCCAAGCCGGTGTTGGAAGGAGCTCCCAAGGCGGAGGCTGACGCCGCCAAGAAGAAGCTTGAAGAAGCTGGCGCTAAGGTTGAACTGAAATAAGGGCGGACCCTTTGGCCGGTCCCGAGCGGTTTCGGGACCGGCCTTGGTTTGCTTTCAGCAGAAAAACAAAGATTCTAGATTAGAAACAGGAAACCCAGAGTAACCACCTTTGGTGGTTCGGTTCGTGGCAAGTCCGCTCTTGAAGGCGGGGGGCTTGCCTTCTGTCGTTTAGCAGTAACTGAAGGATCGGCTTTTTGCCGCTCCATGAAAAAAGGTCCAAATGCCATCGCGATCCACTGAACGAATTAACTTCGGAAAAATCAAAGAGATCATCGCTCCGCCGAATCTCATCGAGTTGCAAACCAACTCGTACAAGGAGTTCCTCCAGGCCGAAGTGCCGCCGTCCCGGCGGCGTAATCTTGGGCTCCAGGCGGTCTTTACGGAGGTTTTTCCCATCGAGAGTTACGACGGGAAATGCGTCCTGGATTTTCATTCCTACGAAATCGGCGAGCCCAAAGTGGATTGGTTGGAGTGCTTGCGCGAGGGGTTGACCTATGGCGCACCCCTCTACGTCACGTTCCTGCTCAAGGAAGAGAAGGGGACCAAAGAGGAAAAGGTGTTCATGGGCGAGCTGCCGCTGATGACACCGCAGGGGACATTCGTCATCAACGGGGCCGAGCGCGTCATTGTCAGCCAATTGCATCGTTCGCCAGGCCTGGCCTTCGAAGCTACCCAGCACCCGAACGGCAAGACGTTGCACTCTTTTCGTATCATCCCGGATCGCGGCTCATGGTATGAGGCGCAGTTCGATACCAGCGACCTGCTTTACGTCTACCTGGACCGTAAGAAGCGCCGCCGGAAATTCCTGACGACGACTTTCTTCCGCGCCCTGGCATTTCTGGATGGCGAAGCCAAGGGCAAGGATACCCCGTTGCGCGGGACCGATGAAGAGATCCTCAAGCTTTTCTATGATGTTGAGGATTTGAGCGTAAAAGAGGCCGAGAAACGCGATGATCTGGCGAACAAGGTGCTAATTGAAGACGTTGCCGACGTGGATAAGAACCTGGTCGTCGCGCGCGCGTTTGAGCCGCTCAGCAAAGCCGTGGTCAAGCTGATCGCTGAATTAGGCATCAACAAGATCAAGGTCGTCGATACGACCGCCGATGATGGGATCGTCATCAAGTGCATGAAGAAGGATCCCGCCAAGAACGAGGAGGAAGCGCTCAAGGATATCTACCGCCGGTTGCGCCCGGGCGATCCGCCCACGGCAGCCAACGCTCGTGCCTTGATCAAGCGCCTCTTTTTCGACCCGAAGCGCTACGACCTCGGCCGGGTGGGCCGGTATAAGATCAACCAAAAGCTTGGCATCAAGGGCGGGGATTCCCGCATCCTGACCAAAGCGGACCTGGTGGCGGCCACTAAGTACCTTTTGCGACTCAAAAAGGGCGAGGGCTCTTTGGACGATATCGACCATCTCGGCAGCCGCCGGGTACGGACGGTCGGTGAACTCCTCGCCAATCAGTGCCGCGTCGGACTGGCTCGGACTGAACGGCTTGTCAAGGAGCGCATGACGCTGTTCGATCAGGGCGTCGAGGCGATGTCCCCGCAGAAGTTAATTAACCC
>JANXQE010000052.1 GCA_025356925.1 Limisphaerales bacterium
AGTCGTCAACGCACTGCTGACAAACTTTCACCTGCCCAAATCCACGCTGGTCATGCTCGTCAGCGCCTTCGCCGCGCCCGGCGAGATCGTGGGGCGCGAGCAGATCCTGGCTGCATATTCCGAGGCAGTGGAGCGGCGCTACCGGTTTTACAGCTATGGCGACGCCATGCTCATGGTCTAAGCTTCGCGCAAAATCTCGCGAGATTATGTTATCCCCAGCTCAGCGCCCAAGGAAATCACCCCTGCCGTTCGTGTTCGTTAGCGTGGCGATGACGGCCGATGGAAAAATCACGACGGCGAATCGCAACGTCGAAGCATTCAGCAGCCCGCGGGACCGCGAGCACATGCTCGAATTACGAGCGCAGGCCGATGCGGTAATGGCTGGAGCTCGCACGGTGGATCTAAATCCCATCACCATGGGCCCGGGCGGAAAAGCATATCGCCTGGATCGGGTGCGGCGCGGCCTATCCGAATACAACCTGCGCGTGGTCGTCAGCGGGTCAGGAACGTTGGATCCCCGGGCCGAGCTCTTCGGAAGCACGTTCTCGCCGATCATCGTTTTGACCACCGAACGCGCGGGGCTGAGACGCTTGGAAGCGCTGCGGCGCCAGGCACAGGAAGTGCGAGTCTGCGGAGAATCGGAGATCGACTTTGAACAAGCGTTCCGTTGGCTGCGGGAAAAATGGAACGTCAGGCGGCTGCTCTGTGAAGGAGGTGGTGAACTCAATGACGCCCTCTTCCGCGCAGGCCTGGCGCACGAGCTGCATCTCACCATTTGTCCACGGATCTTCGGTGGCCGACAGGCTCCGACCCTGTCCGATGGCCGGGGGCAATTGAACCTGTCCGGCGCGACGATGCTGGAGCTCAAATCCTCCAAATACCACGGTGACGAACTGTTCCTCGTCTATCGCGTAAAGCAGAGCTTCAGCAAGGCCCGGGCGCACGGACCTGGTTGTCGAATGCCACGAGACTTTAGATGATCCCGCAGGGATGTTTGAGAATAGCCAGCCGACCGTTTCGACGGTGGCTGGAACGAGTCCAACCGATTCGGTAGCCGCTGGAGGGACGACCGATGACAATCGTTGGCAAATCGCTCTGGGCCGAACAAACGTTGATCTATGGCCCGGTTTGTGCGCCCGCCTCGTGTTCAGTCCAGCGCGCCAGAAGCCATAACAAGTCGGAGAGCCGGTTAAGATAGACGATGATCTCGGGATTATCGAGTTGGTTGGAGACCTCGAGAGCACAGACGCGGCGCTCGGCGCGCCGGCAGACGGTGCGGGCGACATCGAGCGCGGCGGATGGCAAACTGCCGCCCGGCGTGGCCCAACCCCGAAAACTGATTTTCTGATCTTCGATGGTTTTTACCACGGTCTCCAGGTGGACGGCCAGATCCGGTGTCACGCGAGAGAACCCATCGTTGACATACCGCGGCAGATCTTCCACTGCGGTAGCCAGTTCACCCATCAGTACCACCAAATTCTTCTGGACAAGAAGGAGGTGATCGCGCACGAACGCTTGCCCGGCCGAGGCGCGGGCCAGTCCAAGAGCCGCGTTGAGCTCGTCCACGGCCCCATAGGCATCGACTCGCGGCTCACACTTCGAGACCCGCCGATTGTACATCAGCGAGGTCGATCCCTGGTCCCCCGTTTTCGTTACGATACTCATTCAGTTTCTTTCAGATTTCGTGGCCGTCCGCCAGGGCGTTCGGATTTCTTTCGACTTTCGGGCTTCGGCCTTCGGGTTTCCAGCAACGCCGCCCCTCACAGTCCGCGCTCCATAACGCTCTTGTACGCAGCCAGACCGTCAACGATGGCGCTTGCCAACTGGCGACGGTAGCTCGACGAGGCGATCTTACGACCCTCCACTGGATGTGAGAGAAACCCCGCTTCGATCAGCACCGCCGGCATAACAGCGTCGCGCAAGACCCAAAACCGGGCGCGGTGCACACCGCGATCTTCGATCGGAACCTTTCGCGTCAGCGCTTTCTGCAACTGATACGCCAGGAACATGTTTTCGTCGTTATACCGGTTGCCCGCAAACGACCTGGCGCCACCGCCCTCCCCCCCCGCATTTGTCGAGGGCGCTCCCGCTGGCGCAAGGCAATAAACCTCGGCTCCCTTCACAGAACTCGCGGAAGACCCGATCGAGTTGAAATGGAGGCTGATGAACAGGTCAGCTTTGTCGTGTCGCGCAATTTCCGGGCGACTGGGCAATTCCACGAAATTATCTCTGGTGCGCGTCAGGGTTACTTTCCATCCGGCATGCTTAAGCTCGGTCTGCAATTCTTGCGAGAGCAGCAGCGCGAACTTCTTTTCCTGGCTGGACCCGACCTGGTTGCCTGGGTCTTTCCCCCCGTGACCGGGGTCGAGGCAAACCGACCTGAGAGCCTCGCCGCGTTTGAGTCGGGGCGGGAAAAGGACAGGTTCAAAAGTCGATTTAAGATCCGCCAACGAAATCCACACTCCCTCGCCGTGCGGTACCAGCGGAAACAAAAGGCGGACTGCGATCCCGTTAACCTGGGCCTCGGGCGAGTGGATCTGAAGGACTACCTTCGCGGCAGAGTTGACGAGCTCGACGGTTTCATCTCGCTTCAGCCAGCGCAGGCCAAATTCATTGCTTTTGGCCCAGTCGGACAGCCGGGCGTATTCCTTGCCGGCGATCCGCATGTGCTCGATCGAATCCGGGGCGCCGAAGCAGGACGTGGCCTGCCCGACGAGCATCAGCAGTAGCAAAAGGATCGAAGTCGTCGCGCTAGACATCGTCGCGCACTCTGCATGGCCGCACGCCGAAGTTCAAGCGCGGAGCGGAGTGCGAAGTTGGCTTGGGCTTCCGCCTGAGTCCCCTGGCAGAGTCTTCGCCTCGGGGATTGTCCGCATTTTGCATCGAGGCTCCGAAATTACTGAACGGCTCGGTACGCTCCTTGCGCAAGTAGCGACGATCTCCAGTGTGCGCGCACCAGCCTCTCCGGGTAGCGCCGCCG
>JANXQE010000136.1 GCA_025356925.1 Limisphaerales bacterium
GTGCCGATGTTCGGCAAGCGCCCGAGTGCGTACAGAACTTCATCGGCGTGGACGCGCATGGTCTGTCCCTTTTGCTCGAATACCACCTCTTTGTGTGTGCCGGTCCTTTTCGCGTCGATCAATCTGGTCCCGGCATAAACCGTGATTCCCTCCCGTCGGAAGACCTCTTCGATGACCTCCGCCACGTCACTATCGAATTCGTGAAGGATGTGCGGGCTTCGCTGAACCAACGTGACCCGGACGCCAAACCGAGCAAAAAACTGCGCAAACTCAACCGCCACCGCTCCTCCGCCGAGCACGATCAGCGATTTCGGCAGCCGGGTCAGTTCGAGCGCGGTGTCGCTGGTGAGAAAATCCAGATCGTTGAGCTGTGGCACGGGGCTGGGGGCAACCCTGGAACCCGTGGCGATGACAAACGAGCCGGCGGTTAGTTTCTCGCCGTTGCTCAGCTCGAGGGTGTGCGCGTCGGTGAACGTGGCCATCGCCCGTTTGAACTTGAATTTGCCGCTCGCGAGCTGTTGCTCTCGATAGTCCGCGAAACCTTTAATGAGCGTATCTTTGCGGCTCATCACCTGGGCAAAGTTGAAGCTGACCTCCTCCGCCCGAATCCCCCAAGCTTCGGCATGGCTTGCCCGGTGCAGCACCTCGGCCGCATACAACAGTGCCTTGGTAGGCATGCAGCCCCGCAAAATGCACAGCCCCCCCACTTCCTTTCCTCCTTCAATCACCACCGTGCTGAGTCCCTCGTTCGCCGTGCTCCGGGCCGCGGCAAAGCCGCCGCTCCCGCCGCCAATTACTGCCACATCAAAATCGAACTCTCGGGACCCTGAACTCATCCCGAAAGCATAAGGTGCGGGCCCCTAAGTCCAAGGCTAAAGTCACGAGCCCCTTCCGACCGGCCCGGAGTGCAACCTTGGGCCGCGGACTACTTGCCCCCGCGCGGAAGCACTTGAATCGAGATGGACGAAGCCATGTTGGTGGCCCGATAAACCCGCTGTGTCGCCTTGCGAAAATCCTCAGGTTTAGCGGTTGAAATATCGACAAAGACTTGCGGGTTGCGATCCACTAACGGAAACCAGGAGCCCTGGACCTGAACCATTACCCGATGGCCGCGGCGGAAAGTGTGAAAAACGTCCGGCATCGTGAACTGGAGAGCGGTCAGCTTGCCGGGCTCGAACGGTTCGGGCTTCTCGAAGCTGTTGCGAAATTTGCCTCGAAAAACATCCCCACGAACGAGCTGCTGGTATCCACCCATTCGGATGTGGGCCGGGTTGGGGTTCGGATCGGGGAAGTCACCGGCGTAGACGTCCACGACCTTGACCACCCAATCGGCGTCCGTACCGGTCGTGGAGACCTGCAGGCTGGCTTTGATCGGCCCGGCGATGGTCAGGTCGTCGCCGAGCAGTTCGGTCTGATAAACCAACACGTCGGGTCGCTCAGCGGCGAACCGCTGGTCTTCCAAGGGATAGGACCGCGGGTAGTCCGTGCTGGTTTGCAGGGTGAATGGGACAGGTTTTGAAGGATCGCTTACGAATTCGTCAAAGGCATCGTTGCCCTCGGTTGGGTGGGTAAAATCGAGCGACCCACCGCCGCGCAGGTACAGCGTGCGTACGGCTGCCTGTCGGGGCGGCCAGGCATCAAAGCGGCGCCACTCATCGGTGCCGGTTTCGAACACGTGCGCCTCAGTAGCCGTGTAGTTGGTATCTCCTTTGAGAAAATGGCGGAAGAACGGCAGCTCGATCTTTTCACGGTAAAAATCGGATGTTTTTGAATGGAAATCGATTTCTCCCAGCTTATCTCCATCCTTGCGGCCCCAGTCACCATGCGCCCACGGCCCCATCACCAGCACGTTGGTTATCCCGGGATTTTGCCGCTCGGTCCAACGGTATGTCTCGAGCGTCCCGAACAAATCCTCCGCGTCGTACCAACCCCCAACTGTCATGACGGCACAATGGATATTCTTGAGATGCGGCCGAATGTTGCGCGCCTGCCAAAACGCATCGTAGTTGGGATGTTGCAGAAACTCCGTCCAGGCGGGCGAACTGCCCTTCAACAGCAGCGTGTCCGAATTGCCGAGCGGCCCCATGCGCAGAAAAAACTCGTAACCGTCCGGCGTCCTGTAATTGAACGCCTTTGCAGCTTCGTGCAGGGGGTCTTCCGGGCGCTGCGCGAACTGGTGAAAAAAGCCGAAGTTCTGCGACAGGAACCACGCGCCGTTATGATGGAGATCGTCCCCGACGAACCAATCCGAAATGGGGGCCTGGGGCGAGGCAGCTTTAAGAGCTGGATGCGAATCGATCATCCCCATGGAG
This sequence comes from Limisphaerales bacterium, assembly GCA_025356925.1. GTDB lineage: Bacteria > Verrucomicrobiota > Verrucomicrobiia > Limisphaerales > UBA8199 > JANXQE01. Next base: position 2,313 of record JANXQE010000136.1, read on the forward strand.
GTGTAGAAGCCGGGATAGGAAATGCCAAACATTCCCACCTTGCCATTATTGTTTGGAACGTTCTTCACCAACCAATCAATGGTGTCGAACGCGTCCGAGCTCTCATCCGCCTCCTTGGGCCCCTTATTGGGTTTGAAGGGACGGACGTGTTCATATTCGCCCTCCGAACCGTACCGGCCTCGAACATCCTGCGTGACCAGGATAAAGCGGTCTCTGGCCAACGTTGCAAACGACCCGCTCGGCTCGCTGTAATTGTCATCCCCGTACGGCTTCAAGGCGTACGGCGTCCGGGTGAGCAGGATGGGCCAGGGCCGTGCGTCGTCTTTGGGAACATAGACGCGCGTGAACAACCGCACCCCGTCGCGCATTGGGATCTGATATTCGTACTTGGTGTAGTTTTCAGCGAGCCAGGCCGCGTTCGTATCCTGCGCCCGCGCTGGGCTGGCGGCCAAATAGAGCGAAAACGACAGCAAGATGCTCGGAAGTTGAAAAGCGCGGCGCACGTGACTCATCGCCAGGATTGTCCCCAACCTGGTGCGGGTGGCAAGCGCGTTTTCCGAGGCCAGGTGTTTGGTAGCAATAGGAGGCACTGCGGCTCAAGGCCCATAGTAGAAATCAACAAACTGAGGATGCGTGCAGCGTGGACACTTGAACGGGATGACCTCCCGGTTTTCGGTGGCGGCAGGCGCAGCATCGTGGGCTTCCACCCGGTTGGCCCAGGGTAGGCCGGGCCGCGGGTCGGCAACGAAGAAGCTCGAGCCGCACTTAGTGCAGGTCGCCAGCTTCAAGGGCTTTTCAGCATTCATCTGTTTTCGGTCTCGTTAACGGTTTCTCTCGCGTTGCAGACCGCGCTTCTCGCAACGCGTTTCAGCCCGGCCACTGGCGAGCTTACGTCACATGGTTAACCGGGGTACTACACCCGCTCGTTAGGTTTGTCGATGAAGCCTGTCGCTCGCGCCCAGCGCCGGTTCACATGGGTCACCCCCCTACCTTTGGCGAGGCTCGGACTCCTGCCGCCCATCCGAGACACAGGCGGGAAACCGGAGGCACCAACCCGCACATCGATCCGGTTACTGCCAGGCAAAAGCTCTGGCGGCTTCGGGCGAATTGACAGTGAAACTGATACGGATCGGAAGTTGCTTTTTGCGACGGCCACACGTACTTTAACGCTTTATGGGGGTTCAACCGGACGTTTTATCCGGAGCTGGCGCACGAGGGCCACAAGGTGAAAAAACATGTTTGCCCACTGCAAAAACTGGATAGAGGGTGAGGCTGGGGACTTTGAGTGCGAGATAGCGACGGAAAGGCTTTAAGTAATGTCAACTGATCAACATTGGCAATCGTTTGGAATGAAACGGCAGATCGTCCTTACAATTCTGCTTCCCCTGCTTTGTCTGGCGGTTTTGCTGAAGGCCGGGCGGTGTTCGGCGGCCAGTTTCACCTGGACGGGCTCGGCTTCCAGCGATTGGTTCACCCCAAATAATTGGGCTCCTTTCGGGGTGCCGGGATCAAACGACAGCATCAACTTTACCAATGGGACGATTGACTTAACCAAAGCAGTTGAGATCACCGGTTCGTTCAATTGGTCCGGAGGCAGTTTAAGTGGCGATCCCTTGGCGATCGCGAGCGGCGGGGTGATGAACATCACCGGCAACGTCATTTTACAGAACGTGCTCACCAATGCCGGTACGGTGACGATGTCCGGGCTCGGCAATCTGACCGTGTATAACAACAACGCAGTCTTCCAAGGAGGGGTTTACAATCTGGCGGGCGGCCTCTGGGATATCCAGACCAACGCGAACGTCTTCTGTGCCTGCTATAACCATGAGTTTTTCAACAATGCCGGGGACTTTCGCAGGTCTCAAGGCTCGGGAACAGCCGCCGTGCAAGTGCCCTTCACGAATACCGGCACGGTTTCCAACCTCATCGGCGTCTTGAGCTTCAACGGGGGCGGTACGGTGGGCGGCAGCTATGACTCCTCTTCCGGAGCGACCATCAATTTTGTCGGTGGCAGTTTCACCATGGGCGCTCCGCCCGCGATCAGCGGTTCTGGAGTGTGTGAATTCATCGGAGGCACGCTCACGCTCACCCAGGGCGTTCCACCTAATCTTTTGCTAGCCGGTGGCAGCCTCGTGGTGGGACCTGCCTTCCAAAATAATGGCGGGATCACCAACCTGACGCTTAGCGGGGCCACCCTGATCAGCACTAACACGGTGACCGGCACATTCACCTGGACTGCCGGGGCG
>JANXQE010000155.1 GCA_025356925.1 Limisphaerales bacterium
GGTCGTTCGGAAAACGAATTTTGGTAGCGTTAGTTTGATCCGAGAAAAAAGGTAATGCAATCGTGGGCTCGAGGAACAATCAGCCGGATGCGCGACGGCTTGAGCCCGACAACGATTTTGCTGCAGAGCGCGTAGCCGAGCACGACCGCGTCGTATTTGCCGTCCGGGACAGCGTCGATGCGCTCCTGGATTTCGTCTCGACCGGAAGCCGGGATATCATGGTAGCCCTGGGTGAGGAACTCGAGGTCGATCAGATTCTTCGACCGAGAGGCCGCATGCCGGAGCTCTCTGATAGCGATTTCACAGGCGATGACCTTCAGGAACATTTTAATCCCCGTTGGCGGTCCAGCGAATCGCTTGTCGGAGGATTTGCTGGTAGCTGGGGTTTTCGTACGCGAAATGGTCGTGGCCGGACTGCAGGTAAACCACACGCGCCGGGCCGTACGTCTTAGCCCAACCAATTAGTCGAGCGCTCTCCGGCTCATCGGTAGTCAGCAAAGGATGAACATCTTTGGCGACGTCGAACAAATTATAGGTTTCATCCAGGATTTCGAAATCCGTTATGCCGCGCGTGACGGGATGGTTTGGATCCAGCACTTTGATTTTGAAATGCATGCCGTGCTTATAAGTTGACCGGGCCTTATCCACGCCATCCACCGTCGCCTTTTCGAGGTAATAGTGCGCGCCAATGATTTTGGAGTATTCGGGCCATTGCTGATACGACGCGATGGCATGGTGCAGGACAACCAGTCCTTTGCCCGCTTTGAGCCAGGCGAGAAAGTCGCCTTTTGCCTCGTCGGTAATTTCCTGATGCATGTCATACGTTACCAAGACGTCGTACTGCCGGGCCGCTTCGGCCTTGAGTAGGGCATGCGCGTTGGGGTGCTCAACCGCCTTGAAAACGATGCCCGGGTTGTCACTGAACACCTTGAAAAATTGAGCCTGCTCAAATTCGTGTCCGCCGGTTATGACGAGAACCCGAATTTTCCCCGGTGCCTCCTTCCCAACCTCGGCCGCAAATCCGCCCAGACAGGCGAACACGACGGCGAACAGTCCGCGCAGGAGAAAGACGCGTATCAGTTTCATAGCCAGTTTTTAGCACGTTACCTCCCTCGCTTCAAAACAATTTCTTATTGGAATACTTCTCAGCGTTCGTCGAATTTTCCCCTAGTCTTTCCTGGCTGTGCGAGGTACAAATCCTTTCGCGCAAACCTCGAATGAAATCCTGCCTGACCCTCCGCACCTCGTTCGCACTCGCATTTCTTCTCACCGTAATCCTCCTCAACGGCGGTTGCCAAAAGGAACCGGATGCCGGCTCGGCCAAAAAGCCGAAAATTGCCCTGGTGATGAAGTCGCTGGCGAATGAGTTTTTCAGCACCCTGGCGGAGGGAGCGAAGAAGCACCAGGCAGAGAACGCGGGGACCTACGATTTGATCGTCAATGGCATCAAAAATGAGACCGACCACGCGGAACAAGTAAACCTGGTCGAGCAAATGGTCGCCCGGCAAGTCAGCGCGATCGTAATTGCCCCGGCGGATTCGAAAGCATTGGTGCCGGTGTTGAAACGGGCGAAAGACGCCGGTATTTTGGTGGTGAATATCGACAACAAGCTGGATGCGGAGGTGTTGAAGCAGGCGAACCTGGCGGTTCCATTCGTCGGGCCGGATAACCGCGCGGGCGCCACAAGGGTTGGCGAAGTGCTGGCAAAGCGGTTGAAGGCCGGGGACAAGGTTGCTATTATCGAAGGCATTCCCACCGCGTACAACGGACAACAGCGGCGGCTTGGATTCGAAGACGCGATGAAGGCGGCCGGCATGAATGTCGTCACGGTCCAGAGCGGAAACTGGGAGATGGAACGGGCGAATAACGTCTCGTCAGCCATCTTGAGTGAGCACCCAGATTTGAAAGCCCTCTTGTGCGCGAACGATAACATGGCCCTGGGCGCGGTTGCTGCGGTTCAAGCCGCTGGCAAATCGGGCCAGGTTTTGGTCGTGGGCTTCGATAACATCGGCGCGATCAAGGCCCTGCTCGCGGATGGACGGGTGATCGCTACGGCCGACCAGCACGCAGACCAATTGGGCGTGTTCGGCATCCAGGCCGCATTGAAGATTTTGAAAGGCGAAGCGCCTTCCTCGGATCAGACCACGACGGTGGACCTGATCGTGAAATGAGATGTCGAGATTACAATTATGATTAACGAAGGCGACGGAGCCGAAATCCGGCTGAGTTCAGCGTATGATCATGACACTTATTTTCCAATCGTTCTCTCCTTTTAGTGTGATCGGACTTTAGACACCACAAAACCGCATGCCTTCACCTAGTCCCCTTCTGCAGGTTGCCGGTCTGCAAAAGACCTACAGTGTTCCAGTTCTTTCAGACTTTTCCTTCGAGCTGCAAGCGGGCGAGGTTCACGCCCTGGTCGGGAGCAATGGGGCTGGGAAATCAACCTTCGCGCGCATCTTGTCCGGGCTCACCCCTCCCGATGCCGGCTCCCTTCATTTGTTAGGCCTACCTTACGCGCCACGGACCAAGCGCGAGGCGGAGCATGCCGGCATTGTGATGGTCATGCAGGAACTCAACGTGATTGGCACCTTAACGGTGGCTGAAAACATTTTCCTGAGCCGCCTGCCGACGCGAGCTGGATTCGTGCGCTTCGCCCAGTTGCGCAAAATGGCGACCGACGCCTTGACGCGCGTAGGTTTGGGGGACCTCGATCCAACCACGCCGGCTCGGCACCTGGGCGTCGGCCAGCAACAGTTGGTTGAGATCGCCGGGGCTTTGGCGCAAAACTGCCGGCTGTTGATCCTGGATGAGCCTACCGCCGCGCTGACCGATCCTGAAACCGATCGCCTGTTCTCCAATATTCGCCGACTCCAGGCTGAAGGGGTAGGCATCATCTACGTCAGCCATCGCATGGACGAAATCCGGCGAATTGCCAACCGGGTGACCGTGCTGCGGGATGGCCGTCGCGTCGCGACGCATGGGGCGGCCGAGGTCACGCCCGGGGACCTGGTCCGGGAAATGGTTGGCCATGATCTGCCCGAACGCAAAGCCACCAGTAGTCGGGTTTCCGACCAAGTGGCGCTGCGGGTAAGTCACCTGACAGCCGGGGACCGGGTCCGTGATGTCAGCTTTGAGGTGCGACAGGGTGAGATTCTGGGACTGGCTGGGCTAATCGGAGCTGGTCGCACCGAGACTCTGCGGGCGATCTTCGGAGCGGACCGGAAGGACAGCGGTGAAATTTTTCTAGGCGCCGGTGCTCGTCCGATTTCGATCAAGGAGCCGGCGGATGCGGTGCGCGCCGGCATCGGGATGGTACCCGAGGACCGCAAGCTCGACGGCTTGCTCCTGGCCCAATCGGTTCGGGTGAACACGACGCTGGCCACTTTGTCGCGCCACGTGCACGGGGGCGGCTGGCTGGATTTTCGCGCGGAGACGCGCACAACCGATTCACTTAGCGACCGATTAGGCGTGCGCTGCGCTTCGGCTGAACAGACGGTTTCTGAGCTGAGCGGTGGCAATCAGCAGAAGGTGGTGATCGCCCGCTGGCTGGCCCGGAACTCCGCCATCCTCTTGTTTGACGAGCCCACGCGAGGCATCGATGTCGCCGCAAAGGATACGGTTTACCAGTTGCTCCGTGATCTGGCGGCTGAGGGCAAGGCCGTGGTTATGGTCTCGAGTGAGCTTACCGAGTTGATGGCACTGTGTGACCGGATTTTGGTGATGTCGGCTGGCAGCATCGCGGCGGAGTTCCTAC
>JANXQE010000160.1 GCA_025356925.1 Limisphaerales bacterium
CCACCTGGCTGGCGCAGCCTGCCGCCATGGTTCCCGGCGCCAAGTTGTTGGACTGCCCTCCGCACGATATTGACATCAAAAAATGTTTGGCGGAAGCAAAGAACTTCGATCAGGTAATCGTCAATACCTCTACACCATCGCTGAAGAACGACTGCAAAGTCGCCGAAGCGATTAAACAGAACCGGCCGGAAACCAAGGTCGGTTTTGTGGGCGCCCATGCGGCAGTATTGCCCACTGAGACCTTGAAGGCCTCCTGGGCGATCGACTGGGTTGGCCGCAAGGAATTCGATTACACCTGCAAGGAAGTGGCTGAGGACCGCCCGCTGGAAACCATCACCGGCCTCTCGTATCGCGACAAGGACGGCAAAATTAAGCACAACCCGGAGCGGGAAATGATTGCCAATATGGACTCTCTGCCCTGGGTGGCGGACGTCTATAAACGCGACCTGCAGATCGAAAAATACTTCATTGGCTATCTGCTTCACCCGTACGTGAGCCTTTACACCGGCCGTGGCTGCCCTGCTCAATGCACTTTCTGCCTTTGGCCGCAAACGATTGGCGGGCATAAATACCGGGTGCGTTCAGCCCAAAATGTGGCCGACGAAATGGCCTACATGAAGCGGCTCTTTCCACAGGTGAGGGAGTTTTTCTTCGACGACGACACGTTCACCGCCAACCTTCCGCGAGCGCGTGAGATCGCCAAAAAGCTCGCGCCGCTTGGCCTAACCTGGTCGTGCAACAGTCGGGCCAACCTGGACTACGACACCATCAAGTCGTTCAAAGACTCTGGTCTGCGCTTGTTCCTGGTCGGCTACGAAAGCGGGAATGAACAGATCCTCAAGAACATCAAGAAGGGCGTGACGATGGAGGAAATGCGCGCCTTTACCAAATCGTGCCACCAGGCAGGCGTCGTGATCCACGGCACCTTTATTCTCGGGCTTCCGGTTGAAACCAGGGAAACGATTGAAAACACGATCCGTTTCGCGCAAGAGTTGGACGTCTTCAGCCTGCAGGTCAGCCTGGCCGCGCCTTACCCTGGAACCGAGCTGTTCGAAATGGCCCGGCAGAACGGTTGGTTCGTCAAGAAGGATAAGACGGACCTGGTCGAGACCGATGGTTTTCAACAGAGCTCCCTGCAGTACCCTGGTCTCGACAAAGAGGAAATCTTCGAAGCAGTGGATCGGTTTTACCGTGCCTATTACCTGCGACCGAAACCGATCCTGCGAATCATAAAGACCATGCTCGAGGACAAGGACGTTTGTGTCCGCCGCTGCCGGGAAGGCTACGAATTCTTCAAGAGCCTCAGACAGCGGAAAGTAGATCTTCAAGCCTCGCGGGCTGCGTCTGCTTCGGCCACACCAGTGGCCGCGTAGAACAAAGACCTGGGTCGGTGATTCCGCGTGCGGACATTTCTGTCCAATGCCACTATGATTTGAGTCGACCGACCCTCCGTGTCCCGAAGGGACAGAGGACAATAGCCTCAGACATCCTGATCCCATGAAGGGATTATCCGACACGATGGAATTTTCCTGAATCCACTTTGCTCATACTCGCCTTGAAAATCAACGGGTTTAGTTGGTGATGGCACAAGATGGGGTCATGAATTGGTTCAGCCTTTTTCCACGGGATCAGGATGTCTGCGCCCACCGTTTCAACGGTGAGTGGAACGGTGCAAACCGATTCGGCAGTCCCACCTAGGGACGGCAGATACCAGACGTCCTCAAATGGCTGGGTGCTGGACGGTTCAGAAAACCAGGTCGATTCTTTCGTCCCTATCGGGACTCGCGGGTTTAGGTACGTCCAAAACCCACCCATGAAAGGGTGGGCTATTTTCGCATGTCCCTGCGGAACACAGGCGGTTGGTCGACCGCTTAAGTCCTAGCGCAAGTCCACAAACAAGTGGCGGTTGGGAATGGCGCATGTTACATAGACTCGGTGTTTGGTGCATTGAGACGATCCAGCTCATCCGAATCGCCCGTGCCGGGGCCGTTCGGGCGTTTTTATCTTCAGGAATTGATTAACAGCGGGGGCATGGCGGACATCTGGCTGGCCACGGATGGGGACAATAAAGCCTACGCCTTGCGGCTGATGCACCAGCGGCTGCGGTTTGATTTCGGCGCTCGCCGCCGGTTCGTGCGCGGCTGCGAGCTGCTGGCCAAAATCAGCGACTGCGAGGGGATTATCGGCTATTACGAGCACGGAAAAATCGATGGGCAACTGTACTTGCTCATGGAATATGTTGAGGCTGAGAACCTGAAAGACCTTTATGTGCGACACGACCCGGTGCTCCTGGAAAATGTCGCGCAGATCCTGATCGATATGGCGCAGGCCCTGGAGCACATGCATGAAAACGGGTTCATGCACCTCGATTTCAAGCCGGAAAACGTCCTGGTGACACGCAACGGGAAGGTGCGGCTGGTGGATTTCGATCTGGCGCAACCGATTCCAGAACAGCCCACCAAATTCTCCAAGAAAAATCCCGGCACCCCCGCTTACATGGCTCCCGAGCAACTGCAGGGCCTGCCGCTGTCTCATCGAGCGGATATCTTCTCCTACGGGGTTTCCGCGTATGAGCTGCTGACCAACCAAAAGCCGTTCCCAGGCGAGAATCCCGGGGAGATCCTCAAAAAGGAATTGGATCGGAGTGGGTTTATCGCCCCGCGGGAACTCAACCAGGACATGCCGCTGGCGTTGGAGAAGGTGATTTTACGTTGCCTGGAGTTGGAGCCGGAGCGGCGTTATCCGTTTATCGGCGTCATGGTGCGAGAGTTACAGTCGGCCCTTTATGTCTAAGCAGCGCGGATCCACTCGCGGATGATTGGAACCATCCTGAACGCGGCCGGGATCCTGCTTGGCGGGCTCGTGGGATTAGCCAGGCGCAAGCCGCTCGGCCCGGCTGCGGAGTCCTATTTCAAAGTCGTGCTCGGGGCCATGACGGTGTTTTACGGCTTGCGACTGACCTGGATGAGCCTGTCGGGTTCATTTTTCGAAGTTCTCAAGCAGCTCGCCATCGTCATCCTGGCCTTGGGTTTGGGGAGACTGACCGGACGCGCTTTGCACCTTCAGCGGATGTCCAACCGTCTAGGACAGAGCGCGCGGGACCGGATCAGTTCCGCCCGTCCCGACGATGCCGAGCGGTTCAGCCAGGGCTTCAAAATATGCGCAGCACTGTTCTGCGCCGCGCCCCTGGGCATTTTGGGAGCCACGCAAGAGGGGTTGTCGCGGTCCGAATATTTTTATCCCCTGGCAATCAAAGCGGTGATGGACGGTCTGGCCAGTATGGGGTTCGTGTCCCTTTTTGGACGAGGAGTATTGCTGGCGGCCTTGCCCGTGCTCGCTTTGGAGGGAACGATTACGCTGGTGGTAGCGCGCCTGTTCGAGCCGATGCTGAGCGCTCACAACCTGGTCAATTCGGTGAACGCCGTCGGCGGTTTGCTAGTCTTTTGCGTGGCGTTGGTAATCCTCGGTTTGAAACGGATCGAGATCGCGGACTATCTCCCAAGCCTGCTCACCGCACCTTTGCTGACCTGGTGCTGTCGCTGAGGTCTGGCCCGGCTTAACCGTAACCATTCAGTCCGTGCCGCACTTTCTGCTGGGCACCGCAGGATCCAGGGCTAAACTGCTACGAATGACCAGTGTTCGTTTAGGACTGATCGGCCTGGGCAATATCGGCCAACATCATGCCGCCTACCTTGCTGCCGGCAAAATCAACCGCGCCGAGTTGGTCGCGGTTTCGGATGCCGTTCCCGGCAAGCTGGAAAAATACAAGACTTTGAGGACATTCAGCGCCGGCGAAGAACTGATCGGCTCCGGCTTGGTGGACGCTGTGATCATCGCCACCCCGCATTATCAGCACACCAGCCTCGGGATCGCCGCGCTCCAGCAGGGCGTGCATGTCATGGTCGAAAAACCGATCTCGGCGCATAAGGCAGATGCCGAACGGTTAATCGCCGCGCATAGTGCCCGGCCCGACCTCGTGTTTGCTGGCATGTTCCAGCTTCGGGCCGAGCCGCGTTACTTAAAAATCCGCAACCTCATTCAAACCGGCGAATTGGGACAGGTCGTCCGGATGAGCTGGATCATGACGGATTGGTTCAGGACCGAAGCCTACTACGCCAGTGGCGGCTGGCGGGCCACGTGGAAAGGTGAAGGCGGTGGCGTCCTACTGAATCAATGCCTGCATAATCTGGATGTGTTGCAATGGCTCCTGGGCATGCCGTCCAGGGTCAGAGGGTTTTGCCAGCTCGGCCGGTTTCATGACATCGAGGTCGAGGATAATGTAACCGCCTATCTCGAGTTTTCGCGGGAAGCCACCGGCACGTTTGTTTCTTCCACCGGGGAAGCCCCCGGGACCAACCGCCTGGAAATCGCCGGGACCCGCGGCCGACTGGTCCTCGAGAACAACCGGCTGCTCTTTACTCGCAATGACGCGGACGCGCTCCAGTTCAGCAAATCGGCAAAGCTCGGTTTTGCCAAACCCGAGATCTGGAATGTCGAAATACCCTTCGAGAATGCCGCCAATGGCCACGCGTTGCTGATGCAGAACTTCGTCGATGCGATCCTGAACCACGAACCGCCGATCGCTCCCGGTGCCGAAGGCATCCATTCGGTCGAATTGGCCAACGCGATCCTCTTCTCCTCGCTGCTCGGCCAGGCCCTGGAACTGCCCCTGGACAGCGCGGCGTATGAACGCCAGTTGAACGAGCTGATCGCCGGCTCGAAAATCGAGAAGAAAGTGGTCGAGGTCTTCAATGAGGATTTCACAAAATCTTTCAATCGCTGAAGGGCACACCTGGACGGGCTTGTGTTTTCGTTCTGTCGCGGAGCGACGACCGATGGTAGCCGTGGGCTTCAGCCCACGGTTGCGGTCGACTCGGGGCGTCGTCGCGGAGCGACGCGTGACGT
>JANXQE010000207.1 GCA_025356925.1 Limisphaerales bacterium
GTTGGTCACAATGCTGATTTTCCCTTCGCCGGTGGTTTCATTTCGATAAGCCAGATAGATCTTCCCGTTCGCGTCCAGGACGCAGTGCGGATAAACGACCTGGCCCATCCATCCCTCGCCACTCAGGCCGAGGATGCTACCCTCGGCGGGCGCGTTGCCATCATGCGACTTGTTATACCAGATATCGCTGCTGGATTCGGGGTCGATTCCGGTAGCCCCGCAATTGCCAATGGCGTGGATGAGGTCGGCGCCATCAATGACGGCAGCAGTGGGCTCGCCGGTTTTATTTGGCGTGCTAGTTGAGATTTTGACGCCGCCTCCGACGGCATTGAGATTCCGGTCATATTGTTGCAGATAATGGCCGGCGGCGGAATTGCGACCGATGACAAACAAATTGCCGCCGCTGTCGATCACCGGATAAGGGGCTAGGAGATATGTGCCCACGGTGAGATCCAGATGCGGCGTGCCACTGAGATTCGAAAACCGGGCGAGTGTGCCTGCGGGGTCAGCCGTCGAGGCAGCCACAAATGCATTCGTACCATAAAGGACCAGCCGCGAATACATGACTAAGAGGCCATTGAATGCCAGGACCGGCGTCTTCCAGCTTCCACCCTTACGATTGCTGTACCAGCATTCCGAGGTGCTCGGATACCAATCACGCTCGAACACTACATGTGGATCGCCGTTGGTGTCGCAGACCACATGGGGTGAGTTGTAATTCGCAGCTCCCTCGGGAGCAGGAATCTGCTCGGTGACGCCGAAGACCCCGGCGGGATTGGCTTTCTTGTAATAGATCGCCCCGTTGTACATATAGACAATGTGGATGTTACCTTGGGAATCTGTCGCCATGCCAGGGGTGATACCCACTCCCAAGGTCTGTTGCGTCCCCAAAATGCTCCACTCCGGCGTCGGCGGACACCCGCCGCCGGCGAAGCCGCCGTTGCCATTGCCGATGTAGATGACCCAATCGTCCGCACCGGCGGGCTTGTTGAAGGTCCGGATTGCCCCGCCATTGACATTCTGGGAAGCGGTCCACGTACTGGCGCGCGGGTCGAACACGCGATAGGGAAGAGTCCCGGAGAGTGCGGTGAGGTCCATGTTAACGCTGGCGTCATTCAGAACATAGACTACGTATTCCCCGGTGCGGGCGAGGCACGAATTAACGCCGTTGTTGCTGACCAGATTATGACTGGGAACCATGTTCCAGAATTGGACGCTGGAATCCTGGATAAATGATTGCAAATTTCTGTAATAGCAGGTTGTGGTGCTGTTGAAGCCGTGGCCAAAAGACCAGTAATCGACAGTAAACCCGCCCCACCCGGCTGCGCCTCCAACGAAAGAATACCACGCCGCCCGGCGAAGATCGTCCGAGGAGACATTGGCGTCGCTGAGTGCCGGCCCGTCGGGGTCTCCCCACGCAGGCATGCCCAATCCGACCATCGCAGCCGCGTTGCTTTTGGCCTGCGCCGGTGTGTTGTCGTCATGCTCTGACCAGCCGTCGATGTTGGCGGCCCGCGCGCCACCGATCTGCGTGACCGGTTTGATGGTGAGCGTTTTGGCGTAAGCGACCACCGCGGTAATCCAGTTGGCGTCCGCCCCGAGCGGCTCGTTGCTGACCTCAAACATCACGTTGTTGAAGCCGGCGGTCTGGGAGATCGCTTGGGTGATTACCATTTTCTGGTATTTGCCGATTCCAGTGTTGTTGGTGAAGTCGCCGAGCCGGTAGAAAGCACCGGGACTGTCCGAGTAATCGCCCGCGGGGTAGAAAGACGAGGCCTGATTGTTCGGATTCCAAAAGGAGTTGTTGTAGCCGTATGACGCACCTCCCTGGCTGCGTAATTCCACTCCGTCGAAGAAGGAGATCATGACGATTACCCTGTTTTGCTGGGCGAGGACGCACTGGTTTTGCAGGCCGGTCCAAAAGGTGGTATCCCACTGGTCGAGATTGGCCTTGGCGTTGACATAAGCGAACGGAACCGGCGTGGGCTGATTGTTCCAACTCTGCGGGTTGGTCAAAGAAGTCATGCGGTTGACTCCCAGGCTGATCCGGATGTAGTTAATTTTATAAGGTGTGCCGTTTTGGATCATCCCGGAATACCGGGACGGGTGGTCGATGAAATTGCCGTCCGGCACTGCCGCCCAGTCGTAGTAGCCGATTAAAAAGACCGGTTTACCGCTCCCGTCCTGATAATAGCGATTGGAGGGATCGATCGAGACTGCTTTGGCCGGCACGGTTGCCACCACCCACACCAAGGTCAGGCAAAGTAACAAGGTGCCCGCGTCGTTCTCACGCTTTTTGTAACAACTCATTTTCTCTGGCGGTTTAGCAAGCGGCGGCTTCGAATGGAAAATAAGCTTCCGCGGGCGATTTTCAACTCAGAAGAATTTGCCGCAGTTGAATAGATGTGGTTGCAGTGTGGGCGCGGCCTCGAAACTGCCACCGAGCGCGAGGTGCAGGTTGATGCGGTTGGTGAGTTCCGCGTTGAGCAGCGTAATGACTTCGGCCTGGCCATGGATCTGCACCTCCTGAAGTTGAAG
>JANXQE010000214.1 GCA_025356925.1 Limisphaerales bacterium
CTTGCCCGGTCCTTGCTTTAGACTCGATTATCAGAGCAGAATCACTGCTTGACCTTAAAGAAGGTCGTCGCTCCGCCTGCGGGTGTGACAGGAAACGGACTGGTGGCGTTCTGGACGGGCGTATAGGTCCCCTGAACCGCCGGGGATGACACCAACGTTCCAGCTCCCCAGGTGATGGTCAGCTTGCCGGTGGAATCGGCGCCGATTTTCAATTGCGGGTCGAACACCCCTACGTAATTGCCGTAATCGCGGATCTGCGCCAGGAAAGTTCCCCGGTCGGCAACTTGCGTGACGTTTCCGTTTTCGGGCGAGAACTCGGGGCCAACGTACAAGGTTTCCGGCATGGGTGTCGCCGCGCCCCAATTGTTGGCGGTGGTTTGGGCTAGCGGCACCCAATTCACTCCGTCACCGCTTCGGAAGAGCGTGAATGTCTGCCCGACGCGCTGGATGCGGCACCAGGCATTCGGATACTGCGGAACGGCGTTTGCCCCCGTCATTGTCGCCCCGTCCGTTGCGCCGCCAGTTACCAACCGCCGATTGAGCTCCCAATCCTGCGCGCCAGGGGTCCCCGGCCCCGTGAGGGTTGCTCCCACTGGGCTTACGAAGCATTTCTGGTAGCGCCCGGCCAACGCGTTGGTTGTTTGGGTGTTCCGATCCGCGCCAAAGCCCGTGACCTCTCTAACGACTAGGCCCGCCCGAGCCCACTGGCTGGAGCCGTCCTGGTATTCCACACGTAGTTTCTTGTCGAAATCTCCGCTGACTTGCTCATACACGAACGTGGCTTCGTCATAGGTACCCCATTCGCCGATACCATCGCTGTAGAGGTCGAAACCATTGCCGGCCACGGGTGCCACAACATTCTCTCCGCCGAGTTCATTGCCCCCCACCACGCCCCATTTCATGTTGGTCGAAACGGTGAATGGTATGTTTGTCGTGGCGATGACGTTGCCGAAGGTGTCCGCCACGTTTTTGACCGTAAGGACGCCGTTGCCCGACAGCCCCGTGACCTTTAACAGGACACTTTGCTTGACGACCCTGGCCAACGGATTTTGGGAATCGGCGGTGAACCGGTTGGTGTAATAAATAAGGTTCGTGATCGTGCCGGGCGAAGCCGAGTAGTTCGCCAGCAAGCTGCCGGAGGCGACATCGATCGGTTTGTTAAATCCGACACCCACGTCCACGACCCCGGCAATCGAATCGGGCATCGCGCCCGCCGAAGCGATGGGCGGAGTGGTGTCTGCGGTGACACTGACAACGCCCACGGAACTGGCAACGGTGATGGGCGCTACGGTAGTGATCGCGCGGAACTGAGTCCCGTCGTCTGCCAGCGTCAGGAGCCACGTCGTATAGGATGTGCCATTGGCGCCGGCGATATCCGTCCAGGTCGTGCCGCCCTTGGGCGCCGACTGCCATTGATAGAGGAGATTGGTGCCATAGACGGAACTGCCGGTGGCGTTTACCGTAAAGCGAGCGGTCCCGCCTTGCACGGCGGCAGCATTCGTTGGCTCCTGGGCGAACGTGATGCTCGCCCCGGTCGGATCGAAAAAGAAACCTACCAGGCTGCCGGTCAGTTTCGGCGCATCGCCAGCGGCAGGATCAGGTTCTCCCTCGATCTTGTAAGTGGCGGCGTACTCGTCGCCTCCGGCCCAACTGGGATCATGATGCACGAGCAGCATATAATACCGCTGGCCGGCGGTCAGGCTAATGGTGTTGCCACTGGGCCACTGGGTGCCGGTATACAAATCGGACTGCGCTCCGGGTATGGGGGTGGGGACGCCAGCGGTGATGGGCTGACCTTGAGTCCACCCGCGCGGGTTAGGAGGCGTAAATAAATAAAGGTAGCAACAGCGAAGGGAAGCGTGGTATAACAGCCACGCATGAGCGCCATCGCCGTGCTGAAGCAGAAGTTTCGGCTCATCTGGCCACTGTTGAACGAGCGAACCAGGCGGCTT
>JANXQE010000225.1 GCA_025356925.1 Limisphaerales bacterium
TGTCCTGGATCTGCGCGAAGGTCTCATGAAGGATGTCGGTCATCGTGCGCACGCTGGCCTTGGCTTTGGCTCCTGTGCTTGTCGCTGCCGCTGTTCGCCTGGTTCCTGCACCGGCAGGGCCGGAACCTGCAGAGCATGATCGTGGTTTTCCTGGATCAACTGGGCAAGGATTTAAACCTCACCAAACTTCAGCCCGAGTCCATGGCCCCGGCCCAGGCCTCGACTCCCGCTGGCTCGACTCCCATCAACGCCGTGCCGAGCGCCGGCCCCACCGCCCCGGCCGCGCCGATTTCCCAAACTCCCCGCCCACTGATATGATCCAGTACCTCAGCCTGCTCAAACAGATCCTGGAAACCGGGACCACCCGCGGTGATCGGACCGGCACCGGGACCAAGAGCATCTTCGGCGCGCAGTTGCGTTTCGACCTCTCCCAGGGGTTCCCGCTCGTGACCACCCGCAAGGTGTTTTTCAAAGGCGTAATCCGTGAACTGCTCTGGTTCCTCGCGGGCGATACCAACATTAAATATCTTACGGATCACAACGTTCATATCTGGGACGCCTGGGCCGACGAACGCGGCGATCTGGGCCCCGTTTACGGCGCGCAATGGCGCGCTTGGGAGGGGCCCGGCGGGAAAAAAATCGACCAGATCACACAGGTCGTTCAGCAGATTCGTTTGCGTCCTGAGTCGCGCCGGCACATTGTCACCGCTTGGAACCCGGCCGTTCTTCCCGATGAAACGGTGAGTCCCCAGGAGAACGTTCGCGCCGGCCGTGCCGCGCTAGCCTCCTGCCATACACTCTTCCAATTCTACGTCGCGGACGGACGGTTGTCCTGTTTACTGTTCCAGCGGTCCTGCGATTCGCCGGTGGGTCAGGTCTTCAACGTTGCGCAATATGCCCTGCTGACTTGCCTGGTCGCCCAACAATGCGACCTCCAACCCGGTGACTTCGTCTGGTCCGGCGGCGACTGCCACATCTACCTAAACCAAATTGACCTCGTCCGGGAGCAGCTTAAACGCGAACCTCGGCCGCTCCCGAAATTGCTCATCAAGCGAAGGCCGGCATCGATCCTGGAATACCGATTCGAGGACTTCGAGATCCTTGACTATAACCCCCACCCGCCCATCAAGTTCCCGGTCGCGGTTTGACTCACCCCTAGCTCTTTTTGAACGTCGCGGTGCGGCTTCAGGCCGCGGTTGCGAAACCACATTGGACGTGCGTCGCGGAGCGACCCTTGATCGACCTCTCAGGAAGATTTCCGGCTGCACCTGGTAATCCGTTTTCCCGCAGGCCTGCCCCAAAGTGCCCAAAAACAGCTCGCGATCCGTTTGCGAGCTGAAGATCGGCTCCGATGGTCCCCACGGCGCATCACGTGGTAAATCGCACCGTGATACTGGACTCTTAGCTTCCTCGCCATCGCCGCCGCCCTAGCAAGTTTGCTCCGAGCCCGTCACGCCGAAATTAACGATACTAAGAACCCCTTGGCGGATTCGGACGGGGTAGGAAGGTTCACGTCGTCTTCGGTGGTTCCGTCCAAGCCTGTATTTACCCGCGCAGCGTCAAGTGCCGGGCGGCGCGCGAAAAGCGATTTCTTGGTGTCAACTGAAGGATTTAAGGATGGACGGCATTCTGGCGCGTCTGTGCTGGCGGAGTGGGGAAAAGGCCGCCGGATACTCCGAAGCACCTTCTCAGGGCAAGAGGTCGGTGGTGTTGCTCCTTCGCCGGCTGCCACCGGTTGCCACACTGGAGCTATTTCCCCCCATTCGAGCCGATTTAATATGATTGGCTGAGTGTGAAGCAAATATGCAAAACATCCTATTTTACCGGTCTTTTATGAGCTTTTCGCTGCGCTTTTGCTATGATTGGAGAAAATATGGCATCGTCGCTTCAGGACTTCGGTTTGGCTCGCTCCGCTCGCATCGTGGACTAAACACCCAGGTCTCATGTAATGAAAATCAGCCAAAATATGCCAACCCGCGAGTGCTCATAACTGTGCTTGTGCGTCGGTTTCGTTCTGGATCCATTCCCCAACACTCGGACAGTAACTGACCGCCCGGCTACTGTACGGCGGTGGCTCGCGGGTGAGGGAGCGGCTCAATTAGCCTTTTAAAAACCTTCACAAGTCCAACTTTGCCAAACGGAGTTCATGTCGGATTTGAGGCGCCACTGAATTCCCGCACGAGGTCGGGCAGTTTGCAATTGTGGCAGACGGAGTTGGAGTGGTCACAGAAGTCGCGGACCAGTTGAATGAGGCCTTGCTGTGCGGCGGCGCCGGGGAGGACCCGCCGGTCGGTTTGCCCGAGCAGTCGTTCTCGAGCCAGCCGCAGCACCGCGTTGTCCTCGGCTGCTGGCCATTCCAGGTAGCGTTGTTCCAGGCGGGCTCGCATGTCCTGGTGCTTTCCGTCAACGGCTCGGGTCCATAGCCAGGGGATCACCACGTTCATGGCCAGGTCGGCCACGCGCGTGGCGCCCAACAAGGGTTGCTCCTGCTTAAGCCGAGCCGACCGCAACGTCCAGTGCCAGGACCAGAAGTCGTCGGAGGCGACTTGCAACGCGTCGAGCAGGGCGCGGCAGGCCTGGTGGCCGGCCAGAGCCTGGCTACACCAGAATTCCAGCTTGGCCGCGAGGCCTCCCGCCACGCACCAGCCGGCCGCCAGCGCCAGGCGTCGCTGCGGATGATTGGCCGGGCGCAATCCGTGCAAGCGCCAAATCGACCGCGGCAACATCACTTCGGAAAACTCGTCACGCTCCCGCCACCATTGGTCCCAGACGGCGCGCAGGTATTGATCGGTCCCGGGCTGGGTCCGCGTCAGGTCAGCGGGGAGCAAGCCGCTTAAGCCCAACAGCCGGGCCTGGAGCGGCCGGGTCCGGCCGGTCCCGGCGAGCCAGCGGGGCCGCAATTCGGCCAGGCGTTGCATAGGCCAGATATTATTTTTGTATCCCAGGGCGCGGAACAACCCTTCCCACAATGATTGATCCCAGCCGACCTGCCGCGCCCTGGCCTCAAAGAGCGCGGCCTTGCTGCGCAACCGCACGTGGGCTGCCTGGCGCAGCAGGTCCAGCAGGCGCTCAGCCGGCAAGCCACGCAATGGGGCGCAACATTTCCCGCGCGCTGCCTCCGGGAATGGCTGAGCGGGCTCGCCGCCGAGCCATAAGCTCAGTTCGCCCAGAGGCGCATCCAGAAAGTCGCGAAGCCGCAGCGAGGGAGGCCCTGCGGGAGCGCCGCGCTCGCTCTCCCAGATCACGTGCAACACCACCTGGCCAAAAGCCGGGTTGCGATCGTGGCCATGAGCCCGCCAGCCGCTCGCGCGCAAGTCTACTTCCACGTCCCCTTCCAGCGGTGGCGAATTACCGATTTGAACCACGGCCTGACGGAAATCCGGTCCGCCTTCCAGATTGTGAAAGCCCGGATGAAGAATGCGCACCGTCTGGCCGTCCAAGGTCGTGAGCTGATCGCGCAGCAAGCGTTGGTGTTGCCAGATGATTTGCAGCAGCCGCTCGGGCGGGGACTCCTGGTCCTCGTGCAAGACGGTCACCGCGCCGCACTGGACGCGCCAGCGAGCGTAAAAGCTATCGTGAATGGCGGACACCTTGCCCTTGCTTTTGCGCCGTTGGCCGGGCAATGTCAAGCCTCCGCCGCGCCACCTTTGTAGTGGCCCTGCTTGGTGATTAGAGAGTTAGATGTATTGAATGAATCAAGACACTTAAATGAGGCAAAACTATCATCGGCGTTTGTGCAGTCTGCTGGTTCTTTCGGCCTCCTGGCAACTGACTTCGACGCCAGCGCTCGCTGAGCCGGACATTCGCCGGGACGCGACGGTTATCGCGGTCGAGAAAGTGTTACCGTGTGTGGTCAACATCGCCACGGAGACCGTGGTCGAATACCACGATTGGTATGACACGATGCTGCGCCAGTTCTATGGGTGGCCTCGCACGCCGGTGCACCAGGAAAAATCGGTTAGCCTGGGGTCGGGGGTGGTGATTGACGAGGACGGCTATGTGCTGACGAATCTGCATGTCGTCCGGCGCGCCAGCCGGATCCAGGTGAAGCTCTGGGACGGCCGCGAGTACGACGCGGAACCGCTGGTGGCCACGCCCGGCAGCGATGTCGCCCTGCTCAAGCTCAAGGGCCGGCCGGGCGAGAAGTTCAAGGCGATTAAGCTCGCCCCAGACGACGACCTTTTATTGGGAGAAACGGTGATCGCTTTGGGCAATCCCTATGGCCTGGGTGGTTCGGTGACCAGGGGGATCCTGAGCTCGAAAAATCGGCGGCCCTCGACCGGCGACGAACCGCTCGACGTGCAGGATTGGCTGCAAACGGATGCCGCCATCAATCCCGGCAACAGCGGCGGCCCGTTGGTGAACCTCCGAGGCGAACTGATCGGATTGAACGTTGCTGTTTATCGCGACGATGGCGGACAACGCGGCCTGGGCGTGGGTTTCTCCATTCCGGTGAAGCAGGTGTCGGCTGCGCTCTCCCGATTCTTCACTCCGGAAGTAACAGACTCGCTGTGGTTCGGCGCGCAGTTCAAGCCCGGTCCCGGGCCTCTGGAAGTCACAGTGGTCCAACCGGGCGGGCCGGCGGCCAAAGCCGGTCTTTATCCGGGCGACCGCGTGCTGCAGGTAAACGGCAAGACGCCCCAGAGCCTGATCGAGTGCAACCGGCTTTTGGCCGCCGCCGATCGCTCGCCCAGCCTAACGGTCGACCGCGGCGGGGCGCGGCTCACGCTTTCAGTGCACTTGCTTTCGTTTGAGGATCTCGTGCGCCACAAACTCGGGATGACGGTCCTGGAGATCACGCCGCAGTCCGCCGCGGGCCTGGGGGTTCGTCCGGGCGAAGCGCTGTTTGTCGAAGAGGTCGAAAAAGGGAGCCCGGCGGACCGCGCCCAGATTCAGCGCGGTTACTTGCTGGCCGCGGTGGGCGATCAGAACGCGGCGAGTCTGCGCAATGTCGCTGAGGCGCTCGCCAACACGAAGAAGGGCGAGTCGGTTCGATTGACGGTGGTCGTACCACGCCGACTCGGGGCATCCGTTCGGCTCCAACAGGGGTTCGTGGACCTTGCGGTCCGTGAGTGATCAATGTCCGGCCGGCGATTCTCCCGCCTTCGCCCGTCAGGCTCGGGACGAGCTACGCCTCTCGCCGGGCAGAGAGCCGACGTGGGACGAATTTTTGGTTCGCACAACCTGCGTCGGATTCACTAGACTGAGGTTTGGGTCGATTCCATGAGCGATGGCTTAATGATAGAAGTTGCCAACCTGACCAAACGATACGCTGGACGCACTGCGGTCTCCAACATTTCGTTCACAGTCGGGCGCGGGGAAGTTGTCGGCCTGCTCGGGCCCAACGGGGCGGGCAAGAGCACGACCATGCGGATCCTCTCCTGCTTCCTGCCGGCCACCTCCGGAACCGTTCGCGTTGCGGGCCTGGATGTCTTCGAGCACTCGGAAGAAGTTCGCCGCCG
>JANXQE010000265.1 GCA_025356925.1 Limisphaerales bacterium
CCAGTGGCCATCCGGCCGATACCTCAGCCTCGTTGGTCACGAGTTTGAGCTCCTCCAATTCTGCCGCGACCGACACAACCCACCCCGCAGTGGTCGAGCCTTTACCATCTGCGACCCCTCCCTTGAAACTGCAAGGCATCGTCTTCAACCCCCGGAGGCCTTCGGCTCTCATTAACGGCCGGGTCATGTTCGTGGGCGACCGTATCCAGGACTTTCGTCTCACAGCCATTCACCCGGGCGACATCGTGCTCATCGGGGCCAACCGCACCAACCTGCTGAGCCTCGAACCTTGAATTTTTAGCTTGGCGGGTTCAGGGCGTACCGGAATGATTGCCCGCCGATGCAGTTCCTCCGCACAAAATTTACCGCCTCGCCCGAGTACGCCCGGACCGTGCCGTTTGTTGTTTTCGTTCTCCTGACCTGCGGCCAGGGGCAGTTTGGCCCGGCTTCAACTTATTGGATGTATTTGCTCAAAACCCTGGTCGGCGCGTGGCTGATTTGGGCGTCACGACCCTTCGTCGAGGAAATGCGGTGGAAATTGAGCTGGGAAGCCGTCGCGGTCGGGGTCGTGATTTGCATCGCCTGGATTGGCCTGGATGGCTTGTATCCGCGCCTCGCGAAACCCCAAACGGTCTGGGACCCGAATAAACAATTCGGCGCAGGTTCTGGTCTGGGGTTGTTCTGGAACGTGGTACGCCTGATCGGGTCCTCCGTTGTCGTTCCGCCGATCGAGGAGGTTTTTTATCGATCACTTCTGTACCGTTACTTTGTCCGGATCAAATTTCTTACGATGCCGCTTGGCCAGTTCCATGCGTTGTCGTTTGTGGTGACCTCCGGCATTTTCGGTCTGATGCATCCAGATCGTTGGCTTGCCGGCATTCTCTGCGGTTTGGCATACCAGGGCTTGGTCCTACGCAAAAACCGCTTGGGCGACGCCATGACGGCTCATGCCATTACTAATTTCCTGCTCGGCCTCTGGGTGATCGCGAAGGGCGACTGGAGCTTCTGGTGAAGCCTCCATGCTTGGTTTTTGAGGACGATCATTTGCTGGTCGTCAACAAGCCTCCCGGTATCAACACACATTCTCCCAGCCCTTTCGCTGGCGAAGGGATTTACGACTGGCTCCGACACCGCGAACCGCGCTGGGCCAGCCTCGCCATCATTCATCGACTCGACAAAGAGACGTCCGGGATCATCCTCTTCGCCAAAAGCCCGCTCGCCAATCGTTCTCTCACCGAGCAGTTCACCCGCCGGTCGGTTCGAAAAAAATACGTCCTGCTGACCGACCGGGCCGTGCCCAAACACGAGGTGGTGGTCAAGTCGATCCTGGCGCGCGTCGGGGATCGATACGTGAGCCGGCCAATTGCCACGGGCCGGGATATCGCAGAAACCCGGTTTTCCCCTCTCAACCGATCGAGCGGTCAGGAATCTGGTCCCGGCGGGTGGGTGGCAGCGGAGCCGTTGACCGGGCGGACCCACCAGATCCGTGTCCACGCCGCCGACCAGGGGTTTCCAATCCTGGGCGACACGCGCTATGGCGGGACCCCCGGTCCGCGGCTGTGCCTGCATGCTGCTAAACTCAGCCTCAAGCACCCCGTCTCTGGCGAACCGATCAGTTTCGAAGCTCCAGTGGACTTCTCCACTGAACCGGCTCTGGCGCTTCGCACGGCGTTGGTCAACCGCCAGTCGAACACGGCCTTTCGAGTTGTCCACGGGAGTGCCGACGGTTGGCCGGGCTGGTACGTGGACCTCCTCGGACCTTATCTCCTGTCTCAGAGCTCGCAACCGATCACACCGGCGCAGCTCGCCAGGTTGGCCGAGCTCGCGGCATTTTTTTCCAGTCAAGCCGCATATCACAAGCGCCTGGCGGCGGCTCCGCGCAACGCTGGCCGGGTTGAAGCCTCCCCTCAATGGCTGTTCGGCGCTGTCACATCCGACCGCTTCAACGCGTTGGAAAACGGCCTGACATTCGAACTCAGCTTCGAGGAAGGTTATTCCTTTGGGCTCTTCCTGGACCAACGCGATAACCGCCGGCGCCTGATGACCGGACAGATCGCGGCGGGTTTTCCACTCTTTGAGCCCCAGCCTCAGTCTCGCCAAGTGGAAATCCTCAACGCGTTCGCCTACACGTGCGGTTTCTCGCTCTATGCCGCCAAAGCAGGCGCGCGCACCACCAGCCTGGATCTTTCGAAAGGGTACCTCGATTGGGGCCGGCGCAACTTTGTTCTCAACCAAACCAATCCGGCTGAGCACGATTTTATCTTTGGAGACGTCTTCGATTGGCTGCGGCGGCTC
>JANXQE010000291.1 GCA_025356925.1 Limisphaerales bacterium
TGGTAGGTGGCCGCTGCTTGAATGATTTCGTTGCTGGAGACATTCGCTTGTGCCAGCGGCACGCTGTTTCCGCCGAGGTTGGTCCGATTCAGGAGATAGGCATTTCCATCCTTTCCCAGCGCGACAATCAACTGGGAAGGCGTGGCGCCGGGAACATTCACCAGAAGGGGACCCGAACCGCCGATATCGACGTCGCCTTCATCAAGCGCGAGCCAATTGGTGGGCGACCAGTAATCGACGGTCAAGCCGCTGAAAGCGGGTCCGGGTTGGAGTCGGATGATGGCCTCACCGCCGCTCCAGGCACTCGCTCCCATCGTATTGCCAGTGGCGACGAAGACATCCACCCCGTCGCTGGCGACGCCGCCCACAGACCAGGCGCCGCCGCCAGGCGCTGTGGCGGACCACGCCATCACGTTGCTGGGGCTATTCAGCGGCACCCCCACAACCCATCCATAGTAAAGCCCGCAATCGCCGAAAAGGCCGCCGTAGGGCACGTAAAGGTTGCCGCCCACAATCGCAAGCGCACCGCGCTGGCCTTGCGCCAACGAATTGAAAACCATGCTCCCGGATGCGGCGGTGGCATTCACGTCCACTGGCCAACCGGTGTTCAGGTTCCCGGTATCTACGTTCAAGGAGAAGATGAAATGTTTCGGTCTGCCGGTGCTCGAATCACTGATCATCGCGTCAAAGAAAAGGGCCCGCGAGGCCAAATCGACGACAGGCGTGCCCGTGATACCCACCGGCAGGACGTTGCCGCAAGGAAGCACGCCGGAGGGAACGGGGGGACCGACGTTTGTTGACCAGAGCACGCTGCCGTTGAGGGCGTCGAGCGCGTAGACGTTGTTCGACTCGGTGACGGCGATCACCATCGCCTTGCCACCAGGGCCGCCTTCGATGTAAAGGGGTTGGGCAAAAACGTTGCCGCTGATGGTACCATCAAACGTGAGGTCGCGCTGGAGTCCTGCAGCCGCCGTGGGCGTGAAAGCGGGATCAATGTACAAACCGTCGCGCGTCGAGTGATTGTGGTGCTGAACGACGCTGACATCTGCTTTGGCGGAAAAACCAACCATTAACGCCGCGATAGCAGTGCTCGCGACAAGGACCCGGCGCTGAAAAAACTTCATATTGGATACTCCCTAGTCAAGGGCGGATAAGAAATTAGCGGAGTCTTATGGGAAAAGTCACTAATTGGCCACGGATAACCAACAGGCCGGTGCAAGTCGTCAGAATCAGCGGTTGTGGTGCTCTCATTAAATTTTTTGATAGGCTACAGCAACGCCCCCTAGATGCAAGAGGACATAGGGCTGCGGACCAAAGGCTGACGCCCTTCGCTGAAACCGTCAACAACCATTGAACCCTTTCCGGAAGGGCCCGATCAGGTAAACCTTCCGTAGTTTCACTGACCGCTTCTCCGCAATCGTCCGAATTGCAATCTTTGTTCGTCAGGGCATGATAACCCGGTGATATGTACCCGTCCGTTGCCTGACAGTTGTCAGGGGCAGATGCGGAGTTTCGGAAGCGCACTTGGGTTAGTTGGTGGAAGGACGTCCATCTGGCTCTCGCTTAACCACGGGATGACAAGACTACCGTGGTGGGAGAAAGCCTGAAGTCTGGGGGCATTTTCGGTGGTTTGTTTTAGCGGAAATGATGAATACCTCGGAAAGAAGAATTGAGCGGCAAACGGGGAGTCCGGCTGAGGAATTGCCGTCGTGGAAGCGACTGCTGGATTTGAGTCTCCTTGTGCTGATCTCCGCGGGGTCGGGCTTGCTTGGTGGCTTGGTGGCGCTGCTCAGCAGCCTGGGGTCGCCCGGACCGCTTCTTTTTCACCAGCGTCGGGCTGGGTACAAGGGGCTGGAGGTTGTCTGTTTTAACTTCCGAAGTTTCAGGGTCAATGCGGATTCGGACCCGCACATCGGCTCTGGTGCCGGAGATTTGTGGCTGACTGTACCCGGCAAAAGTGCCAGACTTTCCCTACGAGAGCGCACATGAAACCGGATTTTTTTCACCGCATAAATGGAGCGATGCAAAGACCCATCATCCAGCGGTCGAACTTCTTTAAACGTCCCTCCCGGTGGATTATCCTCCTCCTATGGATCCTGCCTCTGCTGCTGTTGACCCTGCCCGTTGTGGCGGAAGCCCAGTACATCTACACGACCAACAACGGCACGGTCACTATCACGCAATACACGGGTCCCGGCGGGCCTGTGACTATTCCGGTCACCATTGCAGGCCTGCCGGTCACCAGCATCGCGAACTTTGCGTTCGCTGGCTGCACCCACCTGACCGGTGTGGCGATCCCCAATAGCGTTACGAACATAGGATTCGAGGCGTTCTATGACTGCCCCTACTTGGCCAACGTGACGATTTCTGGCGGTGTGACGAGCATTGGGGCTTGGGCATTCCAAAACTGCACCAACCTTCTAGCGATAACGGTAGACGCACTCAATTCCGTCTATAGCAGTACGGCTGGGGTCTTGTTCAACAGGAGCCAGGCCACGCTCATCGCATACCCAGGGGGCCAAGCTCGAAGTTACATGATCCCCAACACCATCACCAGCATCGCCGTCGGTGCGTTTGGCGGCTGTATAAGCCTGACCAACGTCACGATACCCGACAACGTCACAAACATCGGGGACTCTGCGTTCTATTCCTGCGCCAGCCTGACCGGCGTCACGATCCCCGACAGGGTCACGAACATCGGGGAGTCTGCGTTCTATTCCTGCACCAGCCTCGCCGATGTCACCATAGGCAACAGGGTCACCAGCATCGGAGATTACGCGTTCGCGGCATGCTCCGGACTGGCCCATGCCAGGATAGGAAGCAGTGTCGCCAACATTGGATACGGGGCGTTCTCGGGCAGCGGACTGACGAGTATTACCATCCCCGACAGCGTCAGCGGGATCGGGGACGCTGCCTTCGAATACTGCAGCAACCTGACCAGCGTCACCATCGGCGCCAGCCTCATGCGCATTGCGGACTTTGCCTTCGATGCCTGCACCAGCCTGACCAAAGTCACTATGGGCAACGGCCTAACCAGCGTCGGGGTCGACGCATTCGGTCGCTGCACCAGCTTGACCACAGTAACGATCCCCAGGAGCGTCACCAATATCGGAGCCACGGCGTTCTATAACTGCACCAGCCTCGGCACGGTGACGATCCCCGGGAGCGTGGCCAGCATCGGGAACTCCGCGTTCTCCGTTTGCACCAACCTCAGAGAGGTCTATTTCCAGGGCAACGCTCCCAGTGATGGCGGGTCGGTGTTCGGCGGTGACGACAACGTGACCATCTACTATTTGCCTCAGACTACAGGCTGGGGCAAGACCTTTGGTGGTCTCCCAGTCGTGGCGTGGAATCCGCAGGTACAGACCGACATTACGAGCTTTGGGGTGAGGACCAACCGGTTTGAGCTCATCATCGCCGGGACCAGCAACCTTATGATCGTGGTGGAAGCGTGCACTAATCTGGCCAGCCCAGTTTGGGCTGCGCTGCAAACCAACGAGCTTACCGCCGGCTCCGCCTATTTCAGCGATCCCAATTCGACGAATGGTCCCGTTCGTTTTTACCGCATCCGCTCACGGTAAGGACTTCGCATTTCGGCTTCGCTTTCTTCACCACCGAACCCCTGGTGTTTCCCCGGGAGCTTTTCCAGATGTTCCCCGGGTTGTGCTGAGGCACTAAGGCGTGCGAACGTGGCGCAGCTAC
>JANXQE010000313.1 GCA_025356925.1 Limisphaerales bacterium
GTAGCTCGTCAAATCCAGGGAATCAGCAGCGAGTTTGATGTTACCCTGGATGGCGTTGGTCTGGGACATATCGACATGACCAGTGAGATTGACGGCGTTGGTGGCACGAGCAGTCGGCGTGAGGGCGATCTGGCACTGGCGGATATCGGCGACTTGCTTGTTGAGCGAGACATCGACCTGGAAGTTTGCACCCAGCGGTGTGGAAGGGAATTGGCCTTTGGGATCATTTACCACGAGATTCGTGATCTGGAGATCGGCCTTAACCGAGGAAGCCGCAGTCGGATCAAATTGGAGCGCCGCCTTGCCGTTGAGCGCGACCGAGGTCAACTTCTTGTCGGCGAGCAGCGGCTCGAGAAACGGCCGGAGGCCATCCTGGTTAAAGCCGGTTAGTTTGGCACTGAGCAGTGCCGTTTTATTGCTGAGACCGTAAGTTCCAGAAAGCTCGAATGCTCCTCCGGGGCTTTTTCCTTGTGTAAGAGTGCCTGCGAGCTTGCGGATTTGAACCTGGTCCGGGGTCATGCCGACATCGAGGTCAGACGTCATTCCAAAGCTGCGAAACGAATTGCTGCCGAGTTGGCCGGTGAAGTCGGTGAGTGCCAAACTGCCGGAGACGTTCTGCTGCTGTTGCTTTTGGGTGAGGTGCGCCGTGAGCTCCAGGGTGCCCGAGGTAGCTTTGAGGTCCGGTCGCGCCAGGAGTTCCAGAAGTCGGGCGAGTAGCACCTGGCCTTTTAGTTGCAGATCGGCCGTTTGGTTGCCCTTGTTGTAGGTGCCTGAGCCCGAAACAGTGACTAGCGGCTGGTTTTGCCGAGCTACAGCGAACTTGTAATCGCTTAAGTCGAATTGGTTAAGATCACTCGCCTTGCCTTTGACCTGGAGCGTGACGGCCGCCTGGGCGATTTGGTTGCTGCCGGAGCCGGCGGTCAGGTTGTTTATTTCCGAGCTCAGGTCGAATGTGAGTTGTTTTCCGGCCTGTTGGGAGAGCAGTTGGAGTTTCAGGTTCACATCCCCGGCCGGCGCGACGTCGCCCAGGAACGGTTTCCAATCTGCGAGGTCCAGGTGGGTGACGGCCAGGTTCAGCGCCGAGTCGCCGACGGCGCTCGTGACGTTGCCCCAAGCGATCGTCATGGGGCTGGATAGTTCCCCATGGAGCAACTGGTTGCCTTTTTGGGTGCCGTTGATCGTCAAGGATCGGAGCAGCGCGCTGTTAGCTGCGCGATCCACAGAAACGTCGTAGCTGGCGGCCAGGTCCAGCGGTGGAGTGTTTTGATTGGTCCGCGTCAATTGGAACTGGCGCAAGTTGAGCTGGCCCGAAGCGGCGATGCTCTTGCCAGCACTGGCAAGTTGAATGGTGTTGGTGGAGCTGATAGCCGTCTGACCGAAATCGATCCCGCTGCCAGCACCAGCAATGTTGAGCAAGTTCTTGTCAATGTTGAGAACCTCGACCGTGATGCGGCCTTCGGACTTTTCAAGGCTGAACGGTCCACTGACGCGCAATTCGCCAAGGCGCGTTTCGGCTTTCTGGAACCGAAGCGCAACCTGTTTGATGTCGGTGGGGGTAATGTCGCAATCGAGGTTAGCGGAAAGCGCGGCGACTTGGCTCAGAGCTCCCTCAGCGCGGGTGATTTCGAAACGGGTGTTACCCTGGATGGAGCCCGGTTTGAGCTCGGCGCTGAGCGCAAGAGTAAAGGCGCCATTAATTTTCCCCTGCAATGAGCCATTCGTCCCAGGCGCCGGAGGGTTGTTGTCCGTTTTGAGCTCGGCGGCAAGTATGAGTTTAGCCGACTGACCATTCTGGAGATTCTCGACCGTGACATTAAGGTGGGCGATTTCCGTCACATCCCGGTTGTTGCCTTTGTAAAGCTTGACCTGGCGAACGGTGCCTTCGGTCAAAGCCAACTTTTTGACATGCAGCTGGAGCGGCCTGGAGGAGGCGGCGGGCTTGGGCGGGGTCGCCGCGTTCTTTTGGATCTGGAGAATCGGGTCGAGGTTGCTGGTGCCGTCTGGATTCTGCACCAGAACAATAGTGGGAGACGAAAGAGCCACCTCGTCGACATTAATATGGCCGCCAATCATGTCCATGAGGCTGTAGCGCAAACGCACCTCGGGAGCCGTGACGAGCGGTTCGGATCCAGTGGTTTGAACCTTCAGATCATGAAGCACGACCTGACTGAAGGGGCTGATTGAAGCGTCGCTGACCGTGACCTGCGCGTTGAGCGCTTTGCTGACCCTGGGCAGGATCACGCCCTTGAAGAACGCCGAGCTGGTCGCCACGAAATAGCCGACCACGACCAGGAGAGCCAGGATGCCAACAATCCAGGCGAGCATCCGGAGCCAGCTTCGGTGTTTGCGTGGAACCGGAGAACTAACAATAGCATCAGCCATAAAGAAACCTCTATCGAAACCAAACGATTAAACCCCGGGGCGGTCCTTTAGAAGTGACAACCACCATCGCCAGCCGGTCTGCGTCCTTAATATACCTCAGCGTTGCGCTCTGTCACGGAGCTGTGTCCCGCCAAAAGTGACGCGGCGGCCGGCAAGCTTATTCGAACTCGGCCGAAGGCCCGCCCGATAGGACCGCTCTCTCAGGCTCCTTGGCTTGGGAATACCGCCTCTCGCAGTGGGTGTGTGATTAGCAGGCTGCCACATTTTAGCAAGAAACTTTATTTCTTAAAACCACGCCTACCAGACACCTCAGGCTCAGCCCAGAGTGGTTCCCTGAGAATCATCGGGGTCAGTTTGCAACAGATCAGCCAACAATCCAATGGGGTGAAGACCCGAGGCAGAGGTCGGGGCGGCTAGTCGATCCGGCGACAAGCGTCCTGCTACGGATGAAAGTCATGACGGGCTTCTCGTTCCGCTGACGGAAGGGGGGCAGGAGCGTTTTAACAAATGCGAGGAGGTCTTGCGTGCGGGATTGGGAACGTTTTTCGATGCGGGAGCCGCGCTGGGCCACAACCGTGCTCGAGCGGGCGTGGACGAGCCTGGAAGCGGAGTAACTGAACTGATAGATGGCATGAATGCTGGCGGACGCGCAACGAGTTTGCGACGTCCACCAGCATATGAAAACTCACTCTCACGCCTGCGGAGAGCAAGTCGCAAGCGAAGCTTCAGCGCAACCTCAGTACCAGCAGATCA
>JANXQE010000357.1 GCA_025356925.1 Limisphaerales bacterium
ATCTGTGCCGGGGCCTGGACAAGGAACGGTATGGGCGGATCGACCTCGGTTTCGCATTGAGAGTTGGTTCCGTTGAGTGTGCCCCGGCAGACTGGCAAGCTGGAGACCGGATTGTGACCCGTCCGCACCGTGGCCGGGCCGGCCTTAAACGAAACCACAAACTCGGCAAAAGCTCGTTCATCCTCCGGAGCCTCCGTGGTGGGTCCCTTTTTTAACGGGAACGCAACGGGCGACGGCGTGAGTCGGGCGAGAATCGCAGCGGTGGCTTCGGGCGCAAACTGGCGAACTGCCATTAGTCCAATTAAACAGAGCAGCGCGCCCATGATCAGATCCTGAATATGCACTCCATCAGGCTCGACTACCGTGGCGAGCCGCGGCGGGTTGTTGGCAGCGCGGTCAGCCCCACCGTCAGCCTCGCTGAGCGGTCGTTCCTGCGGGGCATGGGGAATGGCCACGCGGAGACGGTATCGGTCTTGCTCCTGCCGGGCTTTCTGGCGGAGCCAGTCTGCTTGAGCTGGGTTTTCCCGGATGGGCGAGCGTTCGAAATCCATCGAGCCGCCATCCGATGCCCGGGTGGCGCAAGCCAGCAGAACCCCCGCAAAAACCAGGCAATGTCCAATCGACCAAAGGCCCGCCCGCGAGCGGGCTCTGGCCTTGGACCCATGCCAGAGCGAGGCCGTGGCTCCTGACCATCGATCGAGCTCTTTGGCCGCAGACATCTTACAGATTGGATGGAGCGGTTGTTTGGTTCGGGGCCATGGTTGTCCAAAGGCCCCGGACTACCTTGAGCAACCCGGGAGTCAGGGGCGGCAGCTTCGCGGGATTCTCGAAGTTGAGGTCGTACGCCCAGGCCCGGGCGGGAGGATCATAAACGTTGGAGTGACCCCAGGTATTGGTAGCGTAAAGGCTCGGAAACATCTTCACCATCGATCCGTTATACGTGAATGGGTTCGCCAGGCCCCAGGTTTCGAGGAATCGCGGGAAGTTTTCCATTCCGCCGCCATACGCGCCTCCGGCCGTGTCGACGGCGCCGGCAAGAATAGCAGCGTTGACCGTGATCGGCGTGGCGGTACGCGTTGCGACCCCGGCGGCGCTGTTGGCGTCAGTCCAGTTGGGCGATAGAATCGTAATCGAATCCGCGGCGAGCGAAGCCGGAAGTGTTGTCGAGGTGTCAGCCGTTCCCAAGTTGGTCACGGCGTATTGATTGTAATCTCCCCACACATAAAGGGGACTGGCCGTGGCGAGGGTGAGCCCGCGCGAAGGCAGGTTTGTGCCGCGCTTCACGCGCACAGCCCCGAGACTGGTCCCAGGCAATGTCCGAGCGTCCCAGACGTACAGTGAGGACACATCTCTGGACGCCAACGCCAGGCGCACGTCGGAGTTTGTCGCACTCCAGGCGGTGAAGTTGGCGATGTCGATATCGATCGGCTGAACCGTCTTACTCTCTCGCGCGTCCCAAAAGCTGGCCGAGGTGGAGACAAACAAATTCAGCTCAGCCGCCGGGATTGGGGTTGCAAATCCGTTGAAGCGGCCACTGGCCCCGATCACCGTGATGTTGGTTCCCAAATTGGTGACCACCAGCACCATATCCGTTTCGTTGTAGTACCGCTGCCGGCCAAGTGGGGAATTTGGATCTTCCAAGGGCGGCGGAGGTTCGATCATTTCCCGGACCGCAATCGGGGTATTGGTGACTCCGATCGGGAGCGACAACGCGGCCACGTGAGAACTCTCATTCGCCTGGTAGACGACTGAACCCGACGGCGGGCCCCGACTATCCAAAGGATCCCTCTGGAAAAGTATGTCGCCCACGGCGGTGACATCTGATTGGAAGGTGAGGAGATTGTCCGGCTCGATATAGAGTTGGCCATTGGAGTGAACCCGCCCCGTGACCGTGAACGGCTGGCCGCAACTGATTTCCATGTCGCCCGAAGAGTACATGGCGAACTGGAACACGGGAATGCGGGCCAACTGCACCTGTTGCAGCACGCCGCCAAGGACATTCTGAGCGCCGCCGGCCTGGCGGGCATTGGAAACCAGGGTGTAGGTCGAGGCATAGCCCCTTAATCCCGCGTAAGTCGAATTGAGTACCATGTAAGTGCTTATAGGCCCGGGATCCACGAAAGTCCGGCCCACATTTCCACAGGCGTCGTTGAATTCCCATCCGGTCCAATACGACGAGTCTGAGGGGCTCGGCGATGTGTGCCGATACGCGTCCAGATTGGCGCTCACGAGTGCCTCGCCCCCGCTAAGGTAGTCGTCGATCATTTGGCTGACCACTTTTTCCAGGGCTCCTTCAGCAGCGGCCACCGCCCTCTGATACTGGGTGGACCGGGCGTCCTGCAAGGCGCTGCTGCCCGAGTAGGACATTATGCCGGCCACCATAACCAGCGCGACGCCCGTCATCACCAGCGTCAACAACAGCGCGGTGCCTGCCCGAGACGACGGCTTGGTGGAAAAAGAGGGTTTCATCTTCATTCCAATCTGCGTTTTGTGACCGAGGTCTCCAGCTTGGAGTAGTCGCCAACCGGCAACCACGGCTGCGGTTGAAACAGTTCGAGCGTGACATGGATCACCCGGTTGTTCTGGCTATTCGTTAACACATTGCCGAGACAGTCCTGGGCTCGAAAAATCGTCGTGTTCGTGACCGTCTGGGCGAGGATCGTAGTGCTGGCCGTGGCGGTAACCGTCCGACGGAAACTCTGGTCGGACGGGTTGAGAAAATAGACAATGAAGTTGGTGGCATTGGTCGTGGGTTGGACCAATAGCGCACTGCCGATTTGCAATTGGCCATCCAAATCGGCCACAAATGTGCCATTCGTGACCTCCCCAACCCATGTCGTCCTGCATTTCCGAATTTCATCGGTTATGAGGCCGAGCGCCTTCCGGACCCCGTCGCCGGCTTTGAGCTTGGTTTCGGTGAGTTGAAACATCCGCAGGCCAAACAGATTCGCACCCACAACCCCTCCCAGTAAAAGTAGAAATAGCGTCGCAGAGATAAGGACCTCCGGCAGCGTGAACGCGCGCCTCCCAATCGGCGGGAAGGTCAGCATGAGACCCGAATCGCGAGCCTGCGTTTTCATTGGTCGGGTGCTCGACAGGTCTCGACCGCGTTGGTGACTAATTGGCTCCCGCGGAAATTGAACACGCATTCCACATGAATTCTCTTGAGGGGCGGGTCGGCGGATATTTGTGAAATCTGGGTAATGTTGGTGGCATAAGTGATTCCTGTGCCCGCCCCGTTCCGGTCCAGGATCACGAGTTCATCCGGAAAATTTGACGCCACCAACTGGTCCACGGGCGGCCAACTCGAATTGTCCCATTTGGCGCTGCGGGTTTCTTCAATGCGCTCCACCGCTTTGGCTCCCGCTACCAGGGACAGCGCGGACCGTTGCGCCGAGACGATACTGAAGAGGTAGCCCGACACGATGCCTGCCACTGCGAGCACTGAGATACCCAAGGCAACAACCACTTCAACGAGCGTCAAGCCCGCTGCCGTTCGTCGCGATCTTCGATTTCTGCTGTGTCGTCTTTGAACCATGCCGTCCCCGAGCTTGCCTGACTGCCTCATTCAGCCTCACCGCCAGGCATCAGACTAGGGCCACATAGTTCCAGCAGGTCTTATGCCGCAGCTGAGTGCGCCAACACTCTCTGCATAAGTTATTTACGCCCATACCTCGGTGATAGAACCGGGCGCCACTTCGAAAAGACAAAAATCCAGGGTACGGTTGTGGCCGCACCCTGGAAATGTTAGTTAAGCGGAAAACCAAGCCGAAAGCCGCTCAAGTGTTCGGCGGCGGCGCATTCGATACCACCTCGAGGGTGTTGCCTTGAACACGAAAGGAACCTTCCAGGATTATGAGCTGCCCGTTCAGGTCGCCGGATCCTGCGACGCTGGCATCGAGTTCGGTCTGCATTCCGGCAGCGGTCGAAAAGAACGAGGTCTCCACCGCGACACCCTGAACGTCGAAGTGAAGGGTAAGGGGGGTCGAGTTGTTGGCAGAATCCTTTAAGGCCAGCCGTTGGATGCTGTAATCACTGCTGTTGCCCCGGCCCGTCCTGAGGTTCGTCTGCCCGGTGCTTACGAACCCGCTTTTCTGCTCGTAAACAAAAAATGAGGTGACGTCTACGGAACTGCTCC
>JANXQE010000366.1 GCA_025356925.1 Limisphaerales bacterium
TGCGCATGGTCGCAATAGGCGTGCTGGATCGGATGGGCAAGCTCTCGAGCGTCCCATTACTCATCGACGTTGCGGCTGAAAACGATGCTGATTTGACGCAGGCTGCCCTGGTGGCATTGACTCGAATGCCGGGCAACGAACTGGATGCAAAACTCCTCGAACAACTTGGGACCGCCAGGGGAAATACCCTCCGGGTATTGATCGAACTCTCGGCGCGCCGGCAGATTCAGGGCGCTATCCCCACGATCGTGAAAAACTCGACGGACACGACGCCATCGATTCGCAGCGCAGCGGTCCAGGCGCTCGGAGCGATTGGTGGCACCAGCCAGGTGGACGACCTGGTCAAACTCCTGTCGACGGCGCAAAATGAAAAGCAACGCCAGGAAATCGAAGCCGCACTGCTGGCAATCAGCGGTCGAGTCGGTGCCCCTTGCGTGCCATACCTCGTGCCGCTTACACACAACTCGGACAGTGCGGTTCGCAAGGCCGCCCTGCATGCCCTGGCCTCCGCCGGCGGCTCTCAGGCGCTTGCCGCCATTCAGAGCGCGACGGAAGACAAGGACGAATCGGTCCAGGACGAGGCGGTTCGTACATTGTCCACCTGGCCGAATACCTGGCCCGAAGACGAGGCGATTGCCCCGCCACTTTTGAACCTGGCCAAAGCCTCGAAGAAGCCCACTTACCAACTGCTGGCAATGCGCGGGTATCTGCAGTTTCTCCAAGGTGACAAAAAGCTAACCAATGAAGAGAAGCTGGCGAAGGTGCAGGAGGCGCTGCCATTCATGACCAGGCCCGAAGAAAAACGTTCAGCGATTGCGGTAGTGCAATCCGTCCCCTCAAGCGCTGCTCTCGATCTGCTGGTCAAGTTTGCCGGAGAGCCGGCAGTGACGGAAGACGCTTGTTCCGCCATCGTCGACCTTGCTGGCAAAAAAATGCCCGGAGTTTCCGCAGAAGCCCGACGTCTCGCCCTCCGAACCCCGATCGAGCAATCGAAAAACGAAGAAACGAAAAAACGCGCGGAGGCGGCGCTGGCGAACATTCGCTGATGGCCGCCGGGTGTTAGTATCTACCTTGCTGCGGACAAGAGTGTCTGCGCGCCGGGTCCTGTTTCATCGTATAGACCTACCATGCTCAACGCATTAACGATCTCCGAACTTGGAAAGAAATTGGCCGCGCGAGAAGTTTCCGCTCGCGAGGCGACCCAAGCGTGTCTGGACCGTATCCAGCAGGTAGATGGCCGCGTCCGAGCGTTTGTCAGCTACGACGCCAGAGACGCCCTGGCCCAGGCTGCTGCCGCCGATCAGCGATTGGCAGCAGGCGAAAGAGGCCCTCTGCTCGGCGTGCCTTTGGGAATCAAGGACGTCATCTCTGTTAAGGGCCAGCCGCTGCGTTGTGGTTCGAAGATCCTCGGCCAGTTTGTTTCGCCCTACGACGCCACCGTGATCCAAAAGCTTCGAGCCGCTGGGGCCGTCGTGTTTGGGCGATTGAATATGGACGAGTTTGCCATGGGCAGCTCCACGGAAAACTCAGCCTTCCAGACCACCGGCAATCCCTGGGATACTTCCCGTATTCCGGGCGGTTCCTCGGGCGGTTCGGCCGCCGCCGTCGCGGCGGATGAATGCGTCGCCGCGCTCGGGTCGGATACAGGGGGCTCGATCCGCCAACCCGCGGCTCTGTGCGGCTGCGTCGGGCTCAAGCCTTCCTATGGCCGGGTGTCCCGGTTCGGGCTGGTCGCTTTTGCTTCTTCTTTGGACCAGATTGGCAGCTTTACCAAACAGGTCCGCGATGCCGCTACCATGTTGGAGGCGCTCAGCGGCGTCGATCCCTGCGATTCAACCAGCGTCCCTCAACCGGTGCCGCATTACGCCACGAGCTTGTCTGGCGAGGTCAAAGGTCTGAGGCTCGGACTGGCCAAAGAGTATATGGTCGGCGGCCTCAATCCGGAAGTCCGGCTGGCCATGGATGCGGCCGTCAACCAACTCGTAAAGCTCGGAGCTGAACTCGTTGAGATTTCCCTCCCGCACACGGACTACGCCGTCGCGACCTATTACATAATCGCCACCGCTGAAGCCAGCGCCAACCTGGCCCGGTTCGATGGCATCCGCTACGGCGCGCGCGTTGAAGGTGCGGACCCCACCGAGCTCTACTCCAAAACGCGCGGCGCCGGGTTCGGCCCGGAGGTCAAACGCCGGATCCTGCTGGGCACTTATGTGCTCAGCAGCGGCTACTATGATGCCTATTACATCCGGGCACAAAAGGTGCGCACTTTGATCCGCGCGGATTTTCTAAAGGCTTTTGAAAAAGTAGATGCCATCATCACGCCCACTTCCCCGACGCCGGCGTTCAAGATTGGCGAAAAAGCCGATGATCCGTTGCAAATGTACCTGATGGATATCTTCACTATTTCAGCGAACCTCGCTGGGATTTGCGGCATCAGCGTGCCTTGCGGGTTCACGCCATCCCCCAGGCTGCCGATCGGCCTGCAGCTCCTGGGCAAACCATTCGGGGAGGAAACCATCCTCAGAGTTGCCCATGCGTACGAACAAGCGACGGCCTGGCACAAGGAAAAACCGCCGCTGAGCTAGCGGTTGGTTGCGAAGCACCGGCGTATTGGCCAGAGGTATCAGGCGATTTGCCGCTTTCGGTCCAAAGGGCCAATCGGCAGAGCACTAATGACCGCCGCAAACCGTGAGCGGTCCGGAGGAAGTGCGCTCAGCGTTGGGTATCTTGGATTGTCTGCGCCTTGACCGGGCTCACGAAACCAGTACCATCCCGTTTGAGCAGCGAACGACGATTTTGAATGACGGTTTGATCGAGGCGATCCGACGAGACCCCGCCAAACCCAACTCACACAGCCCAAACTCTATGGCCAACAAATTAATTATTAAACCGGCGAAATCACCAACGGCTATCGGGCCGTATAACCACGCAATCCGTACCGGCGACCTGCTCTTCTGCGCGGGTCAAATCCCGATCGACCCGGCCACGGGTGACCTCGTGAAAGGCGACATCAAGGTGCAAACCCAACGAGTGCTCGAAAATGTGAAGGCGATCCTGGACGACCAGAAATTGTCGTTCGCCAATGTGGTGAAGAGCACGGTTTTTGTGACAAATCTGGCTGATTTTGCCGGCATGAACGAAGTCTATGCCAAATATTTCACGGCGGACTTTCCGGCTCGATCGACGATCCAGGTGGCGGCGTTGCCCAAAGGCGCGAATGTCGAGATCGAGGTAATCGCGCATTTCTGACTAAGCTCGGCGTGTCCCCATGAAGGTGAGAAAAGCTCTGCTTGAGAGCATGCCTGAACCCAATTCAACCATCCCGGATCGTTAGCGTAGACCGGGCCCAAAGCATCGGATGACGGACGTTTCCTATTTGATCACCGGGCTGGTTCTTGGCGGGAGCGCCGGCGTGGTTCTGGGGTGGCTAATCGGGCGTGGACGGCAGACACCGACGGATAATCGCCTCGAAGTCGAATTGAGGCAGCAGCTCGCACAGAGAGAGGCGGAACTTGGCCCGCTTCGCTCGGGGCTTGCCGAAGCCAACCAGGCGCGCGCGACCGCCGAGGCAACCCACGCCGCAGCCCAACAGATGCTGAACGACCAGCGCCTCTCGCATGACAAGGCAACGCAGGAGGTAAAGGAATCCCAACAAAGAGCTCTCCTGGACTTACGCGAGGCATTCAAGGCGTTGAGCAGCGACGCCTTGAAAGCAACGGCACCGGAGTTTCTCCGCCTGGCCAACGAAACCTTGTCCAAATTCCAGGAGTCGGCCAAAGGGGACCTGGAAAGGCGGCATGAATCCATCAAAACTCTGGTCAAACCGTTGGAAGAGCAACTGAAGATTTATCAACAGCGGTTGCAGCAGAGCGAATCGACGCAATCCACAACGTTGGGCGAAGTAAAAAAGCAACTCGAGTCCCTCGCACACCAAAGCCAGGCGCTGGCGCTGGAAACCCAGCAGTTCCGGATCGTGCTCAAATCAAATCAAGCCCGAGGACGGTGGGGCGAAGAGACGCTGCGCCGCGTGGTCGAAGCGGCGGGAATGAGCGTCCACTGCGACTTCAGCGAACAGGCCCAGGCCGGAGATGGAAAACCAGACCTGGTCGTGCGCTTGCCCGGAGACCGTTTGATTATCGTAGACGCCAAAGTGCCGGACCTGGACTTCCTCGGCGCACTGGAAGCTGCGGACCCGGGCAAGCGGGCAGAATCTCTCGCGCTGCACGCGGCGAAGCTCAAGGCGACGATTAAAGCCCTGGCAGATCGCGATTATCCGGCCCAATTCCCCAATGCGCTGGATCATGTCGTCTTGTTCCTCCCGGCCGAATCGCTCTTCAGCGCCGCTCTGGAAGGCGATCGCGATCTCATCCTCTGGGCCGCTACGAAGCGGATCCTGTTAGCGACGCCCGCATCCTTGATTGCTTTGCTACGCTCCGTGAGCGTGAGCTGGCAACAGCATTCGCAGACGGAGAACGCTCAAAAGATCGCCGAGGCGGCTCGCGAGTTTTACTCGCGGGTAGTGACCTTCACGAAACATTTTGACAGGATCCGGGCCGGCCTCGAGGGAGCCAACTCGGCGTTTAACGACGCGGCGGCCAGTTTTCAAACGCGCGTCCGGCCGGCCGGTGAACGATTGGCTGAATTGGGCGGTGCGGTTGACGGCAAGGATTTGGCCGAGATGCCCTTGCTGGACAGCGCGCCGCGATTGCCGGCGAACCCGGCGAATTAAGACCGAAACCCGAAGGCGGAAGGCCGAAAGAAACCCGAAATCCGAAGCCCGAAGAGGGAGAATACAAGAACTTGCCGGCGAAGGGCTCGGGCTTTCTTCGAATTTCGGCCTTCGACCTTCTTTCGGGGTTCGGGTTTCGGCCTTCGGGTTTCCGATTTATCTTCGGTCTACGTATCTCTGCATGGCTTCCTCCTGCCGTTCGATCGATTCGACCAGCTTGAACTGCGTGCGGCAGCGGTCCAGGTTATGGGCTGGCCGATGGATGCGGAAATAGGTGTCGCCGCTCAGGAAATCGGTGAGGAACCGGACCCCGATTTCGAACGTGATAAGCTTGCCGGAAAAGGCGATGTGAGATTTTTCCGCTTTGGTAAGGAACTGGCTGGCCGTGGAAAGGTACCCGTCGGACAACTTCTTGAACATCGGCATCTGCATTTTCACTTTGGACAAGTCGGGTTCATCTTCGAGCGTCGGGCTGGTAGTGGTGCGGACCATATCGCCAAAATCGTAGAGCGCGCACCCGGGCATGACCGTGTCCAAATCCACGATGCACATCGCTTCGCCCGTTAAAACATCCAGCAT
The DNA here is from genome assembly GCA_025356925.1 of Limisphaerales bacterium. Classification (GTDB taxonomy): domain Bacteria; phylum Verrucomicrobiota; class Verrucomicrobiia; order Limisphaerales; family UBA8199; genus JANXQE01. The sequence continues at coordinate 5,309 of JANXQE010000366.1, forward strand.
CACGTTGTTGAATTTCGTGTCGTTATGAGTGACGCGCTCCGGAATCCGGCCTTTGGCCATTGCATCCAGTATCACATCGACGATCGGTTCGTGTTTGAGCGCGAAATCGATCTCGGTTTTGGCGTCCTTGGCGCGGTTGTAGTGGTCCTGGTCGATCGCTTGTTGGAGAGCGCTAAAACGACGGCGGGTGTGATGGAAAAACGGGATGGTCTCGAAGAGCCGTTCCCCCGGCAGATCCACCAGCAAATGTTGAAACTCGCCAAACGCCCGCCCGGCCTGAAAAGCCTGTTCCGGTGATTGGACCGCCTCGTAGGTCTCGACTCCCTCCACGAAAACGAACGTGCGCCAGACCTCGTGGTCGCCGTTCTCGTAAAAAGATTTGCCGTCCCGAGTTGGAATCACCACCAACGAGCGACGGGTTGCATTGCGGAGGTAGCGGGCTTCCTGTTTTTTGCGAATGTGCGTGGTAACACGCATGACATTCTTCATCACCGCAGCCGGATTCTTGAAAACATTCCGGTTGATTTTTTGATGGATATAGCGCACGCGCGTGCCGCCTTGATCGTAGGTGGCAGTATACGTTTCGTTGATGTGGCCGATTTTTAATGTCTCGGCATGAAGAATCTCGCCGTAGATCTGGAATTTTCGCGAGATTTCCTGGAGCTGCTTTTCCTGGTAAGCCATAACTGATTGAGAATGGAGAGTGAAGATTTGCTCGACGGATGGCAATCCGTATTAACACATACCCCCGGCGGACGGACCGGACGACTTACCGCCCAAGTATGGACCCACTCTAGATCAACGACGCGGATTACCGGCCCCGCGCCACTGGGGTCCAGAATGGCACCGAACCACTATCGCGGGTCTGGTGCATTCGCTTTATCAAGCAATAGGCTCAGCGTCGCACTTTTTGGGTGCCGAGCTGTAAGACTCGTCCAGGCGTTCCCGCAAAGTCCACCAACGCCGTAAAAGACTCGGGACGTTCTCCCGAAAGCTGCAATGCAGGTTGCAGAGTAACCGCGTAGTACCAATTTGGGCCTGCTCCAAAACGACTGATCTGAAAATCGGTGGTGACCCACTCCGAACCATCCGGCACGATTTTGCTCAACTCGACCCGTGCCAGCTTCTCTGCCGCCGACAAGCTTATTGGCAGTAGTGCGGAAGGTTCCCACTCGTGACGAACGGTGGGTTGTTCCAAAATGCTGAAACACTCCTTGCCATGGACATGCGAGGTGCGCCTGACTGGTTGACGCAGGGGTCCGCCTCCGTCGTAACTTGGTCTGTTCGCGGGCAGAAGCGTCGGCGGTAGAGTTTGGGCGAGAACGACCACGGCAGTGAGAAACAGGCCAAAGATACACAATTGATGTTTGCCCATATCGGTGATGCTCAGTTCGGGTGCTTAACTTGCCATTTGGAGAGATAGGTAAACGATTGCCCTCTTTGGGATGAGAATTCCCTTTTCATCAACCCGACCATTACTCCTTCCCAGCCGCCTGTAAAGTCCATTCCAGCACCTTTTGCATTGGCGACCTCCAAGCGCTTGCCCCACAATCATAAACCTCTGCCCAGACAGGGCGCTATCGGAAAAGTCGTCACACCCCAGCTTCCGGAACCCCGCTTTGGCGAGCCCCTGGCGCATAGAAACGAAACCGAATCCCCGAGTTTTCAAACCACGCTTGACTATGGGGACTGGAAAGAGGACACAGGTCCGTATGACTCAGGACGGTTCTGAACCCCCGCCCTCCGAGGAATTGGCGGGGCAAAATCGTCGAGCGACCGGTTGGCTAACGATTTGCCGGGATAAGCTCCTCACGGCCTGCCGACCGCCTTCGGGAGAGCCAAACCTTTGGCCCGCCCTGATCGCCGCGATATCCGTCGCGCTGGTGGTCTTGGCGCTCCCAGTGGCGCCGCCTGACCTGGGCATCGATCCCGCATGGTGCGCGGTTTTGAATTGGGCACACGAGCGAGGCTTGCAATTTGGCCGGGACATTGTCTTCACCTACGGCCCCTTGGGGTTTTTACTCGCGCCCTATTACTTCGCGCGATCGGCGAGCACGATTGTGCTGGCCAACGCAGCGCTCTGTGCTCAGGTCGGGTTGGGTCTGTGTTTGGTGGCCTGGCGGTTGGGATGGGCCTCGCGCTGCGGGCTGCTGGGCATTTTCGTTTTGGAATCGGCCAATGTCGAACCCAGAGCTGATCTCGTCTTGGAGGTTGGGTTCCTTTGTTGGGGCCTGCTCTGCGTGGTAGAATCCGGGCGGCGAAGGAGGCTTTGTGCCGCGAATCTCGTCGTCCTGGCGGCGTTCGCCGCCCTGGCCAAGGTGACCTACCTGTTCGTTGGCGGTTTCTCGATTTGTGCCATCGCGTTGTACCTGCGCGCGAGCGGCGAGCGTTGGCTGGGCTCAGTGATGTTGCTTGGATTTGCGGGGGCGCTTGTGCTGGGGTGGCTGGCCTGCGGACAAGCTTTGGCCCACCTTGGCTCGTTCCTGCTCAATGGCTTCCTGATTTCGCGGGATTACGACCAGGCCTCGGGAATGGAAGGTTTGCCGATGCTGAGGCTGGAAGCCCTTGTGCTCGGGTTGCTGGCTTTCGCAACCGTGCTGCTGTGGACCTTAAGCACACTCGATCCATCAGCCCGCCACGCGCGCTGGCGACGCGCCACTCTCCTGGGCTGGGTGGCTGGCTTGCTCTTCGTGGTGTGGAAACACAGCATGGTGCGGGTAGATCGCTCGCATACCATCGAACTGCTGGTGTTCGCGCCCGTCGTAACGCTTGCTCTGGAGGCGTTGCCCGGCGCGCTCCCGAAGGCCCGGCGGGCCGCCC
>JANXQE010000416.1 GCA_025356925.1 Limisphaerales bacterium
GGGCGGCCAGTTCGTTGGCGTAAAGGGCGAGGTCCTGCGGTGCGAACGGCTTGCCGAACCATTGCATGTTGTTCTTTACAAAGATTTGGCAAATTTCCGCGCCAATCTCGCTCGAGCGTCTGAGCGCCATGTAGTACCCGCCGGCCGTTGAACAATGAGCACCGAAAAGCATATCCCACCTTATTGGCACCAGTCGATGGTGTCCACCGGCACTTTCGCCTGGCTCGCTGCAGGCTTAATGATCTCCGACTCGCGGGTCTCTCGAATGATAACTGGCGGCTTTATATTCTGGTTAACTCCCCCGATCCCTAGCGCGGCGCTTCCAATCGGAAAGGAGGACTGCACGCTCGCTTGGCCTGTCCCAGCATCGTTGTAACCGTAGGCCCCACCGATAGATGACCCAATCGGCGTAGCTGGACCACCCGCATAAAGCCCCGGCATTCGATTGAAGCCCGGACAGGCATACACGCCCGTTCCCGGACTGAGCTGCCCATTAGTTGACTGGTTAAAAGCGGGCCAAGTCCCACCGACAAACGAGCTACATTTGTCAAACCACATGCCATGGTCGCTGATGAATTCTGGATATGCTGTAGAATCATTCACATACATTCGCAAGCCGAGGCCAATCTGGTGCAAATTACTCCTGCAGACGGTGCCATCCGCGGCCATTTTCGCCCGGTTCAGCGCAGGCAAAAGCATCGCCGCCAGGATGGCAATGATCGCGATGACCACCAGAAGCTCAATCAGGGTAAAAGCCGTTCTCCGTGCTGGGCGCTTCTGCCAACGCGCCTCTGCTCGACTGCGTGCGAGGTTCCCGTTCACGCCTTTCGTGTCAACCTGTGTTAACGATACTCAGAACCGACCCCTTTTCGAGGCGGGCAGGGAGGCTGAGCTTACGTCAAGCTTGGCGGGCTTCAAGATACGCTGCTGGGCGAAGTACGTTTTATTCTTCTATTGATGGTGCTCCTGGAGGAGCATCATCAAATATTTCTGAGCTGTACTGTTGGTCGGCTGCGCTGCAAGCACCTCCTCAAATTGGAGGCGAGCTTCCCCCGGTTTACGCTGGCGTATTAGTGAGATCCCGAGGCGCAGGCGAGCATCAGTCAGGGTCGGATCCAGTTTCAAGGTGGCGGAAAACTGTTCGGCCGCCTCACTGTCTTTGCCTTGTCGGCTGAGCACAATCCCCAGGCCAAGGTGTCCTCCCGCTAAGTCCGGATCAAGCCGCACCGCCTCAGCGAAATGATGCTGCGCCTCGAGGGTCATTCCTTTTGTGTCCAAAGCTCCACCGAGGTACCAGTGGACGGTCGCATCGGTTGGGTTCAGAGCGAGGGCCTTGGAGAAGTTCGTTATCCCCTGGTCGACCCAGCCTTGAACCATGCACACTTTACCTAGCCGAACCAGCGATTCCGGGGTGCTAAGCTTCTCTTGCAAGGCTTGTCGATAATGGTCTCGCGCGGCTTGCTTGTTGCCGGTGGCTTCCAAGGCTGCCCCCAGGTTCAGATGTGTGTCTGCAGAATTAGGCTTAAGTCTCAAGGCAGCCTGCAGCTTAGCAATGGCTTCTTGTCTTTTGCCAAGCTCGTTCAAAGCCAAGGCCAGGCTGGTTAGCGCGGGAATGGATACCGGATTGGCTTGCAGCACGTGCTCAAACTCGACGATAGCTTCGGCTGGCCGGCGGGCTTGGACCAGCAATAGGCCCAGCTCCAAATGGCCCATCGAATCGTGCGGAAGCAACTCAATCGCCTTCCTCATCTCAGCCTCGGCCCCGGGGAGGTCATTGACCTTGAGCAACAAATCTCCCAGATTTCTGTGCAGGACCCAGTCTTCGGGGGCCATGGCCGAAGCCTGTCGGTAAGTTTCCGCAGCCTGGCGCAGACCCGCGGGACGCGGCCCTGGCAGAAGCCGTTCGAGCTTTTGCCGCAGTCGATCGTAGCGTTCTGCATGGTCGCACTGCGAAGTGAACGGCGGGTCATTGAGTCGCAACAGGATCCTTTTGGTAGTGCGGTAACGGTCCCAATCCGTCCAAGCTAGGCGTCGCGCACACTCGGGCTCCGATAGCCACGCCGGCTCCGACTTGGCTCGATCCCTGATCTCCTGGGGCAGCGCCTTAAGCACCTGCCCGGCGATGGCCAGGGCCAGCGAGTAATTGCCTTCGAAATTCAAATGGACATGCTCGTACAAAACCTCTTCGCCCGGCAACCCGTGAGGACTTTCTTGTGCAAACTCTTTCTCAGAATCAACCAACCATATGCCTTGTTGCTCGTGGCCTTCCACGGTGCGGCGGATGATATCGTTCAGGCGGCTGTCGGCGCGAAATCTCAACGTGTCCTCGTCGCGAGCCAGGACAAAGTGACGTCGGGCAAGTTCTTCCTGGCCTAGCGCCAGGCAGCAGCGGCCCCAACGAAACTGTAATTCAGCGTAATGATCATCGATGGCAGCAGCGTCTTGAAAATGCTGGACTGCCTCCGCGATCCGGCCAGAGGCCTCCGCCTGCACGCCCGCCTGGTAAAGGCCTTCCCATCTGGTTTGGTCACTAGCGGCTAGATCCGCACGATGTTGCGATCCGAAGGGCGCGCAGTCCTTAAGGTTACTGACCACGGTGCTGACGACCATCCTGGCTCGGCACGCGCG
>JANXQE010000426.1 GCA_025356925.1 Limisphaerales bacterium
TGGTCGCGGCGATGGGATTGGCAGGGCCGCCTGGTGGCCTACGCGTCGCACATGGCGCTGGTGGAGCGGGAAGCTGCGGAGGCGATGACGCGGGAAAAAGGCGTGGACTGGGCAAAGCGGTACCAGGAGCTGCGTGAGGCGGAGTGGCAGGCGCGGATGGAGGTGTTGGAGTTTGCGGGTGAGGTGCTGCGGCGTTGGATGGCGAGGCTGGACCGATGTGGACGGCCGGATGATTATGTGCACTTGCTCGAGCTGGCGAGCAAGCTGGGGCATAACGCGTGTGAGAAACCGATGGAGCGAACTGAGGTCACCGGGGCGGGTGGCGGGCCGATTCGAGTGGAGGTAGAGGCGGCGCTCAAGAAGATTTACGGGGAGGTGGTGGATGTGCAGGCGACGAAGGTTTTACCCGCAGAGAACGCGGAGAACAGAAAGGAGAGCAGCGGTGAGTGAACTAGAGCGGTATTTGGCGGCGGGTAAGGCGGCTGGGTGTCCGGCGGAGCAGATGGGCAATTTTATCAAGGCCGGGGTGGTGTTGCAGCCGCGGCAACTCGCAGCTTCGGCCGCGGCGCGGTTGTGCGACCAGGTGGGCGGGCCGACGGCGGTCGGGTACGGCGGAGCCCGGGGCGGTGGTAAGTCGCATTGGTTGCTGGCACAGATGGGAGCGGATGATTGTCAGCGGGTCCCCGGGCTGAAGTGTTTGCTGTTGCGGAAGGTTGGCAAAGCCAACATGGAGCATTTCGAAGACCTGCGGCGGCGGATTTTCACAGGGCTGCAACATGAGTTTTCGGCGTACCGCGGGGTGCTGACGTTTGGAAATGGGTCGCGGATTATTGCGGGGCACTTTCAGGCGGAGAAGGATATCGATGCCTATCTCGGGCTGGAGTACGACGTTATCGGGATTGAGGAGGCGACGACTTTGTCGAGCCGGAAGCATCAGGACATTACGACGTGTTGTCGGACGAGCAAGCCGAACTGGCGGCCGCGGATTTATTCAACGACCAACCCGGGCGGGATTGGGCACGCTTGGTATCGCACAAGGTTTGTGCTCCCCTTTTTGGAAAAGAGGGAGACTGAAACGAGGTTCGTGCCGGCGCGGGTGAGTGATAACGGTTTCAATAATCCGGAGTATCAGCGGGTGTTGGAGGGGTTGACGGGGTGGCAACGTCGGGCCTGGCTGGATGGTGATTGGGACCTGGCGGCCGGGCAGTTCTTCACGATGTTTCGGCGCGACGTTCACGTCGTGGCTGATTTGGACGAGACCAGGGCGCGTGAGTGGTTCTGCGCGTTGGACTATGGTTTTGCGCACTATACGGTGGTGTTGCTGGGGTGCACCGATGGAGACGGAAACGTGTTTGTTGTCGACGAGCACGCGGAGCGGATGTGGTTGCCGCAGCGGCATGCGGCAGGTCTAAAGGCGATGCTGGGTCGCCACGGGTTGGAGTTGAGTCAGTTGCAACGGTTCGTAGCGGGAGGCGGCGGAGGCGATGGTGCGAGTTAAGGCGGTGGACTGGGCGAAACGGTATCAGGAGCTGCGCGAGGCGGAGTGGCAGGCGCGGATGGAGGTGTTGGAGTTTGCGGGTGAGGTGCTGCGGCGTTGGATGGCGATGGGCTTGCCTCGAAAAAACGGACACAGAAATTGTGCAATTTGTTAGTTAGTTGTTTTGGTTTTCGAAGTCAACGGGCGAAAGATACCCGAGCGAGCTGTGGAGGCGTCGTCGGTTGTAAAACACTTCAATAAAATCAAAGATGGCCAGGCGGGCCTCGGCACGTGTTTTGAAGTGACGACGGTAGATGAGTTCGTGTTTGAGAGTGCTCCAGAAGGACTCCATTGCGGCATTGTCATAGCAGTTGCCTTTGCGACTCATGGAGGCGATGGCCTGCGCGTTTTGGAGGGCATGGCGATGGTCGTAACTAGCGTATTGAACGCCGCGGTCGGAGTGAAAGACCAGACCCGCAGGTGGCTGGCGCTGAGCCAGTGCCATCCCCCAAGCGGCCAAGACTAGTTCGGTGTTGATGTGCTCGCTCATGGCCCAGCCTGCAAGGTGTCGGCTGTAAAGGTCCAGGATGCCGGCCAAGTAGAGCCAGCCTTCCTCGGTGTGAATGTAGGTGATGTCCCCGAGCCAGACTTGGTTGGGGGCGCTGGCAGCTGGCAGGTGGGGCAGCCGGTTGGGGGCAATGGGCTGGTCGTGATGGCTATCGGTGGTGCAGACCCGGAACCGACCTTTGGCACGCCCACAGAGACCTTGCTGACGCATTAAACGGGCGATGCGGTGGCGACCATGAGCGTGGCCGGCTTGGCTCAAAGCCACTTGAATGCGTGGGCTGCCGTAGGTCTGACGACTGTCCTGATGGATTTGGACAATCTTCTGCAGCAGGCGCGCATTTTCCTGGGCTCGTGGGCCGGGTTGGGCTTGGCGGTTGAACCAATCGTAATACCCGCTGGGCGAAACTTCCAAGGCTTCGCAGCTTGAGCGGATGGGGTGTTGGGCTTTCATCGCGTCGATCCGTTGAAAGCGCTGCTCGGGGGTTCGGAGAGGATGCCCAAAGTTTTTTTTAAAATATCCCGCTGTTGCCGCAGATAATCGACCTCGCGGCGCAGGCCGGTGTTTTCGATTTCCAATTGTTCGGCGCTGCGCTTCGCGCCGCCGCCCCCTTCCCCCCCTGGGGGCGGCGGCGCGAAGCGCTTCCTCCAGGCACTAAGCCGCTGAGCATGGATGCCCAGCTCCGTGGCCACTTCCGTGGCCGCCTTGCCGCTGCTGAGCCAAAGCTCAACGGCTCGGCATTTGAATGCTTTATCAAACTTCCTTCGGGTCTGCTTGGTTTGGATCACAGGATGACTCATACGCGGTTAATGCTTCTATGTCTTTTTATACCTGTGTCCGCCAGATCGGCCCAGCCCCACCACGTCCGCAACAGTTTAAATTCGCAACACCCAAGCCCAAGAACCATATTTGTCGGGTACGTGGAGTTTGAGCGATTGCACGGCTCACCAGATCGCGAGCTAAACTGATGTTAGCCTCGCACGGCTGTGATTCGTCGCTCAGATTGAGTGGCCGACAGGAACATCAAAACGACCGCCGGGTCTTTTCGTTGCGGATGGTGGAATCGAACGAGAGATTGTCCCGCTCGCTACGGAGGAAGACTAAAAACCTGAATTTTGAACGGGTTGATTGAGCGCAACGCCGTTAGGCGGCAAGTCGGAAGGCTGCGACGACTTTTTCTTGTCGTTTTTTGTCCGCCAATATTCAATGATCGCGTCGGAAGCTTTTCCTAGCCATTTTTCATCGCGTCTCAATTCTTCAAGTGAGGTTGCCGAAAAATACTTCGGCCCATTCGCGGGAGGGTGGCCTAACGGCTTCAGCAGACCCTTCGCCGTAAGAATTGGAATCTCATGAGCGGAGAAGCCCAGAGACCATGCCGCTTCCTCAGCAGTTAAACGAGCCGGCGGAGTCTCCAAATGCAAAAAGTGTTCTTTGTCCTGTTGCATACTGATATAAAAATCAAGCATTCATTATTGAATCATTGTCTCAGCAAATTGAGACTTTTGGTGAATCTGATACACAAAAGCGCAAATCTCCTCTTGCGAGAGGAATAGCATCATCGAGAAGATGGAGCTTATTTGTAAGGTTGGACCGGGCAGCAAACCTTGATGCCGATTCGAACTGGGTGTGGGTGGCAAAAACGCCGGCAAGAAGGATGCAAACGTGACCGATTGATCGGAACCTGCGTCAGCATAGGAGTCTGGGAGCCAGGGCGGAGCGCATGGGCGGCAGACCGCAGCGTC
>JANXQE010000447.1 GCA_025356925.1 Limisphaerales bacterium
GAGCCGATGAGTCCCCACCCCTTTGTAGGTATGGGAGGGCGGGAAGATATCTTTACCGCGGCCCGCGACGCCGTGAAGCAAAAGACCATGGAACTAATTCGGACTTACACTTATGTAGGCCGGTCGCCTCGAGACCTGGCGGAACAACGCAGCTTGAACGGAGGGGCAAAGTGAAGATACATCGCACCTGGTTAACAAACCGTCACTGCACCACCGTGCGCGATTATCTCGCTCTGGTTATCGCACTCACGCTTCCGTTTAGGTCTTCGAGTGCGGACAACACGCAAGCCCCCATCGCTCAACCGCCGGCCACCTTTTGGCTGATACCCCACACTCATTGGGAGGGGGCGGTGTTCAAGACGCGTGAGGAATATCTCGAAATGGGTTTGCCGCATATCCTGACCGCCGTTCGGCTCCTGAAGGAACATCCCAACTATCGGTTCGCACTGGATCAGGTGGAATATTTTAAACCGTTCCTCGAGCGCTACCCCGAAGAGGCCGGCGCGTTTCGGAAATTCGTCGCCGAGGGCCGGTTGCAAATCGTGGGCGGGTTGAATGTGATGCCTGACGATAACATGCCGAGCGGAGAGTCCTTTATCCGGCAGATGTTATACGCCAAGGGCTATTGCCGCGATGCATTGAGCACCGAGGTGACGGTCGGTTGGCTCCTCGACACCTTCGGCCATCATGCACAGATGCCGCAACTCCTGCGGCTGGCCGGTTACCATTCCTTCTGGTTCTCCCGGGGCGTGGAAGACCGGAGGAAGATGCCCTCAGAGTTTCTCTGGCAAGGTCTGGACGGCACGAGCATTCCCGCGTTCTGGCTGCCTTTTTCCTACGGACATCTTTACGGCCCGCCGAAGGACCTCGCCGGTTTCAGCCGCTTCATGCAGGAACGGTGGGACGCTTTGGCTCCCTTCTCCCGCGGTGGCGACCGGGTAGGACTCGCCGGGGTTGACGTCTCCGAACCTGAACTCCATGTCCCTGAACTGGTAGACCAGTTCAACTTGAGTCCGAGCAGGCCCTTCACGTTGCGCATCGGCGTGCCGACCGATTTCGAAGCGGCGGTGGCGAAGCAGACGAATTTGCCCGTCATCACCGGCGAACGCAATCCCCTGTTCCAGGGTATTTATAGCAGCCGCATCGAGCTGAAGCAGCGAATGCGGGATACCGAACGACTGCTTACCACCGTGGAAAAGTTTGGGGCATTGGCCGACTGGCTGGGGGCTCGCACCGATGGGCAAATGATCTGGCGCGCGTGGGAGCCAGCTTTGTTCAACGTAACGCACGACCTGACTTCCGGGGTCATGACCGATCACGTTTACGAGGATACGGTACGCTCCTACGACTTTACGAAACGACTCGCCGACGAAATGATGGAAACCAGGCTTGGGAGCATCATGGCGCGCATCGACACCCGCGGGGATGGCGTCGCCCTGGCGATCTTCAACACGCTGGGCTGGTCGCGCACCGACATCGCCCAAGGCGACGTTGGCTTTGCGCAGGAGGGCGTCAAGGATTTCGATTTGTTCGACGCTGCGGGCAATCGCGTTGAAACTCAGCTTGTCGATTCTGAACATTTCGAGGACGGGGGATTACGGCGGGTCGAGTTCGTGTTTGTAGCCCGCGATGTTCCGGCGCTGGGGCACTCGGTTTACCATCTGGTCGCTCGCAAATCCGCCGGGGAAGCCAAATCAAACGACAGCGAAACCAATGGAGTTTGCACGCTGGAGAATGATTTTTTCCAGGCGGGCGTCGACCCGACAACCGGTTCGCTGACGCGTTTGCGGCTCAAGCAGGGTGATTGGGAGGCGCTGGCTGGTCCGGCCAACGTCGTCGCGTCCGAAGTGGACAACGGGGATTTCTGGGAACTCTACAAGAATCTCGACGGAGGTCAGAACCTTATCATGACTCGCCCGCTCAATGCGCCCCAACCGGGCCAGGCTCATTTCAGCACCGAAGAACCGGCCCAGAAGGGGAGTGTGCGGCGGGGGCCCGTTTTTTCCGAGGTGCAGGCCCACCATCCGTTTGGCTCGAACACCTTCTCTACGACCGTCCGGTTGTACCGAGGAATACCACGGATCGAGTTCGAGACGAAGATTCTCAACCGCGACAAATTCGTGCGCTATCGACTCTTGGTGCCCACAACGATCAAGAACGGGCGGAATTTCCAGGAAATCCCTTTCGGGGCGATTGAACGGCCGATGGCTCAAGAGTTTCCCGCGCAAAACTGGATCGATTACAGCGATGGGGACCACGGAGTGACGCTGTTGAACCGGGGATTACCCGGCAATAACGTGGCTGATGGGACATTGATGCTTTCGTTGATGCGCTCCTCGCGTATCCAGTCCTACGGCATAGGCGGTGGATTTGAAGGGCAAGTCAGTGATTCCGGTCTGGAACTGGGCCAGGAGCGTACTTTCCATTACGCGCTCGTGCCGCACCCGCGCGACTGGAGTGAGGCGGGCGTGTATCGCGCAGGCTTGGAGTTCAACAATCCCTTCATTGTGCGCAAGAGCGCATCTCACCCGGGGAGCTTGCCCAATCAGTGGGGACTGTTGGAAGTGTCACCAGCAAACATCGTCTTGAGTGCGCTCAAGCCCGCCAAAGACGGCGCCACCGTCCTCCGGGTTTATGAAGCGAGCGGTAAAGCCACCACTGGTGCAACTATCAGCTTCAAGGCGAAAATTCTCTCCGCTACCGAGGCCAATCTCATGGAAGACTCCGGTCCGAAGCTGAAAATCGAAAACAATACTATCCGATTTGATCTGCATGGGTTCCAGATCAAGACCTTTAAGCTCAAGTTGAACCCGCTCAGGTAGAGCTCGCGAAGAGTTTGATGCGCCATGGAAATTCAAATGAAAATGCCCGACCTGGCGACGACTGGTTCGGACGTCCGACTCGTTCGCTGGCTCGTCAGTCCTGGCCAGATTGTCAAGCGCGGCCAGCCCTTGGTCGAAATCGAGACCGAAAAAGCGGTGTCGTCTGTTGAATCGATCGCGACCGGGTTGCTCAAGGAGGTGCGCGTCTTGCCGGGTGGGATGGTTTCTGCCGGTCAAGCGATCGCTGTTTTCGAGGTGGCAACCACTTTGCCTGCGGCGGCTGATCGGATTTCGGAGTCGGCAGCCTCGTCGCTGGGTGCGGTTCCGATGGTGCTGCCACATTACAAACGGGCGTTCTTGCTGTCGCTCTACGAGCGCATGGTGCTCATCCGCGAATTCGAGGAGCGAGTGCGGTTTCTTTTCCTGGAAGGCACCATGGCCGGCACAATCCACCAATGCCAGGGCCAGGAAGCGACAGCCGTTGGCGTCTGCTCCGCCCTCAGGGCGAATGATTGGATCACTTCAACTTTTCGCGGCCACGGCCACGCCTTGGCCAAAGGGCTGTCTCCTCAGGAGTTACTCGACGAACTGTTCGGAGCTACCACCGGTTGCTGCAAAGGAAGGGGTGGCTCGATGCATGTCGGCAACATGGATCAGGGGATGGTGCCGGGAATTGCGATCGTGGCCGGCGGTATTCCTTTGGCCGCCGGCATGGCGTTGGCCTTCAAAATGCAGAACAGTTCGCAAGTCGTTGCTTGTTTCTTCGGCGATGGCGCGGTGGCTGAGGGAGCCTTCCACGAGGGCATCAATATGGCCGCGTTGTGGAAGCTGCCGGTTATCTTTGTCTGTGAGAACAATCTCTATGGTGCTTCCACTCACATCAGTAAAGTGATGAAGAATACCCGCATCTCCGATCGTGCCGCCGTCTACGGTTTTCGTGGTCAAACGGTCGATGGCAATGATGTGGTAGCTGTTTTCGAGGCCACCCGGCATGCGGCGGCTGATTGTCGGGCGGGCAATGGGCCGGTTCTGCTGGAACTGCTCACCTATCGTCGCATCGGCCATTCGCGGCGTGATCCGTGCCACTACCAGCCCGCTGCTGAGCGCGAGGCCTGGCTCAGCCGTGATCCGCTGCTGCGTTTTGCGACCTGCCTGGAACAACAGGCAGCCATCTCCGCGGCGGAGCTCGCCGAGATCAAGGCCCGGGTCGACCACCGCATCGACGAGGCAGTACAAAACGCCAAAAAGGCGCCGTTGCCTGCGGTGGAAGCTTTGTACGAAGGGGTTTTCGGCTGACTCGAAACGCTGCTTACCTATGAAACGATTAGGCATAGCGGAGGCGTTGCGCGAGGCCATTATGGAGGAGATGGAGCGCGACGCTCATGTGTTCTGTATCGGTGAGGACATCGCGGTCCCCGGCGGTTGGGGCGGGGCTTTTACCGTGACGCTGGGTTTGGAGAAAAAATTCCCCGACCGCATGATCGATGTTCCCATCGCCGAGTTGGGCTTCTTTGGTGTCGCTGTCGGCGCCGCGCTCATGGGCATGAGACCGATCGTGGACGTGCAATACGGTGATTTCCTGTTTCTGGCGAGCGACCAAATCATTAATAATGCCGCCAAGCTGCGGTACATGTCCGGCGGCACCGCCAAGGTCCCGCTCGTCATGCGCGCCCCCATCGGTGCTACTGGCCGTGGGGCGCAACACGCCCAGAGCATGGAACGCTTTTTCACCGGCGTGCCCGGGCTCAAAGTGGTTGCTCCATCCAACGCCTACGATGCCAAGGGTATGTTGAAAGCCGCGGTGCGCGACGACAATCCGGTGCTGATCTTCGAACACAAATTGCTCTACGGTTCCCGTGGCGCTCGCGCTGAGCCGGGTGCCACCGACGCTACCAGCGATATTCCAGAGCATGATTACACCGTGCCACTCGACAAGGCCGCCGTACGCCGCGAGGGCTCGCACGTGACGATCCTTGCCTGGCTGCTGATGTTGCATCATGCGCTCGCTGCCGCCCACACTTTGGCGACCGAAGGCATCCAAGCCGAGGTATTGGATGTCCGCAGCCTCGCCCCCTTGGATTACGAGACGATCGGCGCCTCTGTGCGCAAAACCGGACGAGTGGTCATTGTTGAAGAAGGCCCAAAAACTGGCGGGGTCAGCGCCGAGCTGGCGGCTGGAATCATGGAACGCTTTAGCGAGAGCCTCGTGGCGCCTGTGACCCGGGTCGCCTCCCCGGACATCCCCGTTCCATTTTCGCCGATTCTCGAAAACACTTACCGGCCGGACGTGCCACGGATCCTGGCTGCGGCCCGCCAATTGACGCTGCCTTGCGCGGGTTTGGAACGTTCTCCGTTGCGATAAGATTTGGTAATGGATCCGAACTCGATTTCTGCGCTTCTAAGGTTGACGGCCAGAGACTTGCCTAATAGTTATGAACTGGGAACTGAGATGATCGCGACCCTAACCTGTCTTTCGCAACTCGGGCATAGTTTCTTCAGAAAACCCTGATTTTCGTGCCATCCTGCTGGAAAGTCTTCACTACACGGCGGCATGGACTTGGGGCAGTTCGTCAATTGAGTAACTGGCCTGTGACACTGATTCTGGGTGTATGCCGGCGGCCCCAAGCTGCGTGGACGAGCATACTCACAGCCAGCACCATGCTCACCATCATCACGACGAATCTGCCGGCGGAGCGACAGGAAACGAGCACATGGGGGGCTTGGTCCAGGATGCTGCAACTCGGCTCAGAATCGGGTACCCAATGCTGGTGGACAAAAAGGGAACAATCGGCTTGCGCTTCGTGCTGGTGTTGCTCGGCCAGGGGCTCGAACTCCGCGCACGGCAGCGCACCGGTGGCGCGATCAAAGCGTTGCTAGGTCTGGCTCCCAAGACAGCCCGCCGGGTCACGCCTCAGGGTGACGAAGAGGTGCCGCTTAATACCGTCCATCCAGGCGATCCAAATTAAGCCGTCACGAAATTGGAAAGGGATCTCGGAGGAGGTAATCGGGTTGTTGGCTGCGTGACAAAACGCCATAGCGAACAGGATTTGAATGCCAAAAAGCAGCCGCACGGTCATGCCGTCGCATGTTTGATGCCGTTGTGCGGCGCTTCCTCCAAGAGACTGGCTGCAAATAATTTATAACATAGTGAACCTATCAAACCTTTGCCTACGGCTATCTCTTTACGCTCACCCAGATCAAAGGCAGCCGGGGCTCACGAAACCGCCCAGCGGACAACGGTCGCTGCAGCATCAGCCTTGCACAAGACGCTCACTTTGACATATTGGGTACTGGGGCAACTTGGGAGGCAATGACGCCCCCCTCCGAGGTCGATTGGAGTTTGGGCCGGCGCTCGGGTGGGGTCGCTTGATTTCAAATGAGAGATTTCAAATCTCCACGGGACGGTGTCAACCGGGTGCAAGTCGGCGTTCCTGGGTGAGAATGGTCCTGGCACCTACCAGGCCGCCCCATCCGCTTCCGCGTCGGCGGCGGCGAGAAAGGCTTTCAGGGCTTGTAATCTGGGTTCGGCCAACTGCCGCGCGGTGTCGAGTTGCAGCTTACCGGGCAGCTCCTCCAGGTTTGTTTGCAAGACTCGCAGGGCATCGGAGAACAAGGTGAACCGGGCGTCGCGTCCGATTTTGCTGACCGTTCGGAGGATGCTCACCGCTCCCA
The DNA here is from genome assembly GCA_025356925.1 of Limisphaerales bacterium. GTDB lineage: Bacteria > Verrucomicrobiota > Verrucomicrobiia > Limisphaerales > UBA8199 > JANXQE01. The sequence goes on from JANXQE010000447.1 coordinate 6,495, forward strand.
ATTGTTCGAGGATATCCGCATCGCGAAGGACCAGCCCCTCGAAGGTGGTTGGCGCTGCCGAGGGCTGGTGGGTGCGGATCGCTTCAATCACCGCGGGTATTTTTTCTTTCGGAAACCCGAACTGATCCAGGAGCGCGGGCGTCCGTTCCATGGCGTAGGCGACGCAGTCCCAAACCGCCAGGGCGGCGGGGTCCGCCGGACGATGACCGATAAAGACACCGAGATCGTGGAACCAGGCTGCGGCATAGAGGACGTCGTCATCGTGAACCTGGCTTGAAGCGACTCGGCTCGCCAGGTGATAGAGCCGCACCTGGTGGCTGAACTTGTCCGGCGGATTCGCGTTCAAGCAAACGTATTGGGCTATTTTCTCCCGATGGCTAATCTGAATCATAGACACATTGCAGGTTGCACCTCCGGGCCAAGGCTGCAACTTTCAAAGTGAAATTGGTTGCGAAAACTCGTCTCGCCAAATATGAACGAACTGAAATACCTCGAGGGCAAGGTCCTTAAACGGTCTTTGCCAGTCTTCCAAAGCCCTCCCACAGCCGAAGTGTCGGGCCCGAAACGCCTGCTCCTGGCCCAGGGCGAACTGGCAAACTTTTACGACGGTGAGGAGGGGATCCGTTACATCGCCTTTATCGAACTGCGCCCGCTCGCGATTCGCGGGAATCATTTCCATCGAGTTAAAGAGGAGCAGGTGTACCTGCTGTCGGGCGAAGTATTGTTGGTGGTCCAGGATGGGGAAGCTGGCACGCCCGTGTCGATCCCGCTGGGGCCAGGGGACCTGGTCCGGATTGCCGTCGGCATCGCGCATGCCTTTAAACCGACGGAAGCGGGTGAAGCCGTCGAGTTCTCCACGTCGCGGTTTGATCCGGCTGATGTGCAGCGATTTAAACTGATTTAGCTGCGCGCTCAAAAGTCGAGCCCTCCGGTTAAGGGGTGTTTGCCCGGCGCGGTTTTGGTGGATTGGGACTTGCAATTTGCCCAAGAAGGTCCAATGTTCGCGCATCTGTCAAACAGCTTGTCGCTCCCACGGCATGGTAAATCTTCAGGTGAACTCGGTTCAGTGATGATTTGAAACCCGATAAGCGGGAACAGTCTGGAGAAAGCAAGAGTTAGTGAAGGACAGGAAAGTATAGATGAGTGCAAAATTGTTTGTTGGGAACCTTAGTTTCAACATCACCGAAAACGACCTGCAGGATGCCTTCGCGGCACACGGTACCGTGGTCGAAGCCAACCTGATGATGGACCGGGCCACTGGCCGTCCGCGCGGGTTCGGTTTCGTCACCATGAGCACGCCTGAAGAGGCTCAGAAAGCGATTGACGCCCTGCATGGCAAGGAATTGGGCGGACGTGCCCTGACCGTTAATATTGCTCGCCCTCGCGAAGAACGCCCCGGCGGCGGCGGCGGTGGCGGCCGGCGGGACTTCGGCGGCGGTGGGGGCGGCGGTGGCGGTGGCGGTCGGCGCGAGCGCTACTAGTCTCAGTTCATTTTCGAGATACCCGGGGCGAACCCGGGTATTCTTTTAAGACCAAGGGTGCGGTGTTCACGCCGCTCGGACAGGGTTTGGTTTGAGACCAACCCTCGCAACCCCTACGGCTTGAAAGCACGTAGGGTGACGCGGCTTAAACACCGCACCTTGGTCGTCACGTTGTTTCGCGGGCGCTCACCAGGCAGACCCAGAGCTGGATTAGCGCATTATCACAGGCCGATCACCACCGCCTTGGTTTCGCTGTAGTGCTCCAAGACTTCATGACCCATCTCCCGGCCCCAGCCCGACTGCTTATAACCGCCGAACGGCAAGGCGGCGTCGAATACGTTGTAACAGTTGATCCAAACGGTGCCTGCCCGAAGCTCGGCCGCGACCCGATGAGCCTTGCTCACGTCCCGAGTCCAGATACCCGCCGCGAGCCCATATTCCGTCGCGTTGGCTCGTGAAAGCAGGTCCTCCACCCCGGAAAAAGGCTCGGCGACTACGACCGGACCAAAGATCTCGTCACGCACGATGCTCATTTCCGGACGGACATTCTTGATGACGGTCGGTTGAATAAAGTAACCACGATCCCCTACCCGTCCTCCACCCGTCACATAACAAGCTCCATCAGCTTTCCCCTGGTCGAGAAAATGAGTGACGCGGGCCAATTGTTCCTCGGAAACCAACGGGCCCATCTGGGTTTCTTCCGAAAGGCCGGGCCCGAGTTTAATTTTCTTCGCCCGCTCCGCCACTCCGGCCACAACATCATCAAAGATCTCCCGTTCCACCAGTAACCGGGACCCGGCGCAACAACACTGGCCGTGATTGAAGAAGATGGCGTTGGCCGCCCCGCTGATGGCAACCTCGAGGTCACCCGCGTCCTTGAAAACAATGTTCGGCGATTTGCCCCCCAATTCCAAACTCACTTTCTTCAGATTCCCCGCCGCGGCGCGCACGATGGCACGTCCGACTTCGGTCGAGCCTGTGAAAGCGAGTTTATCAACGCCCGGATGGGCGGCCAGGGCCGCGCCGGCCGTCTCGCCAAAACCCGTGACGATATTCACGACGCCTTCGGGGATGCCGGCTTCCGGCAGAAGTTCGCCCAACCGCAAGGCCGAGAGCGGCGTTTGTTCGGCAGGCTTGAGCACCACGCAGTTGCCGGTCGTCAGAGCGGGGCCGAGCTTCCACGCCGCCATGAGCAGTGGGAAATTCCAGGGGATGATTTGCCCAACCACACCGACTGGCTCACGCAATGTGAACGCGTGGAACCGCGCCCCGGGAGCGTATGGCACACTGATAGGGATAGTGTTGCCTTCCACCTTCGTCGCCCAGCCGGCCATGTAATGAAACAGGTCCGCCGCCAGCGGCACGTCGGCCACTCGGGCGACCGCCTTGGGCTTGCCATTGTCCAGCGACTCCAACTCGGCGAATTCATCCGCATGTTTGAGCAGTAAGTCGCCGACGCGCCAAAGTAATTTGCCCCGTTCGCTGGGGGTCATTCTCCGCCAGGGCCCGGACTCGAAGGCCTGCCGCGCGGCCCGAACGGCCCGGTCGACATCTTCGGCCCGGCCCTCCGGAACACGGCATAACACAGAGGCGTCTGCGGGATTGAGCACATCGAAGAGGTTGCCCGCGATCGACGGCACCCAGCGGCCGGCGATCAGGTTGTGCTTTGGCCGGCTGAGCCAGGCTACGACCTCCGAGCGCGGGCCGTGCCCGTTACCGGGGGACCCATGGCCGTTGCCGTGAGCAGGAAGAGTTTGGGAACGGTGATTTTTGGAACGACGATTCGGGGTCTTCGCTGGCGAAGGGATGGTTTTCATAAGGTTTGACAGGATGGTTTGTGTTTCGGCGCTGAAGCACCCTGCACCCTAAACCGCAGCGATAAAGATGGCAAATGTTTGCTATTAGCGCCGCCTCAACGCAGGAACTGTTGATAGAAGGTCACCGCGGAGAGCGCCAACCCAATGAACGTGATAATTTGGCGGACTCTTCGTTGGGCGATCCGCTGGGAAAAATGCGAGCCCAGAAAATAGCCGAGCACAGCCCCGGCGACCATGACGCCAGCCTTGGGCCAATGGATCAAGCCGGCCAGGATGAACCAACTGGCCGCGACCAGGTTGATGAGCGAGCCCAGAATGGTTTTCAGCGTGTTCATCTCATGGATATCGCGCAACCCGATGAAACCGAGCGACGCCAACATGAGGATACCAATGCCCGCTCCGAAATACCCGCCGTAGATGGCGACCGCGAACTGAAAAGCGATCGCGCCCCAGATTGCCCGGGTGGTGCTGCCCGCTGGACCCTCACCTGGATCCGTAAACCGCCGCACGAACCCCTGGGCCAGGAATAGCAGCGTAGCGAACAGGATTAGGAATGGGACTAGCTTCGAGAAGGTCTTGTTGCTGGTGACGGTGAGCAGAAAGCTGCCCAATAAACCACCGGCCACGCTGATGGGCACAAAGCGCCAGAGCCATGGGCGGACACTCCGGAGATGCTGCCGGTAGCCGAAGATTCCGCCAGAGGTCCCAATCACTAGAGCCAGCGTGCTGGTGGCATTAGCTACGATCGACGGAGTCCCAAAAACCAGCAGCGTCGGAAAAGTCACCAACGTGCCGCCACCAGCAACCGCGTTAATCGCACCGCCGACGGCGGCCGCAGCTAACAACCCGGCCATTTCGGTCCCTGACATCGTTGCGCCGGCAAAGCAGCCGGAGGTTAACCGAGCGCCGGGCCCGCGGCGTCCTGGTGCGAGGGGCCCACGCGCCGTGCCCAGCGCAGTTTGGCCGAGGTTGCGCGCGGGTTGGCCTGGCGTTCTGCCGCCGTAGGTCGGGTGACCTCGGGCGCGATCTCCGAGTAGAGCCCTTCCCGCAGGCCGGAGGCGAAGGCCTTTTTCACACGGCGGTCCTCACCGGAATGAAACGTCAAAATCGCGGCGCGCCCACCCGGGTTTAAACACGCCGGGACTTGTCGCAACAAAGCGTCCAGCACTGAGAACTCATCATTGACCGCGATTCGCAGCGCTTGGAATGTTCGACGCACCGAGAGCGCGACTTCCTCCCGGTTGATGCGCGACAAGACCGCGTGGATCTTCGCAACCAGGGCGCCCGTGGTCGCAAAGCCGCGGCCGGCGAGCGCGGGCCCGAGCAGTGTGGCAAAGGGCTCGTCCGCGTTCTGCACCAGCAAATCAACCAGCTCGCCCGGCGCTATCGACTCCAGGAGGGCCGAGGCAGATCGCCCCCGGCCGGGGTTCATGCGCATATCCAAGGGCCCATCGTATTTGAATGAAAAGCCGCGTTTCGGGTCATCCAATTGCATGGCTGACACGCCCAGATCGGCCAGGATCAAGTCGACGCCGCAAAGTCCCAGTCCGGCGAGTACTTGCGCAAGCCCCGCAAAGTTTCCCCGATAAGGCGTGAATACCTCCAAACCGAATCCCGCCGCACGGAAACGACCCTCCGCCTTAGGCAACTCCATTGGGTCCTGGTCCAGGCCAACCAGCCGCCCGCCGGGTGCGAGCCGTGGCAAGAGGGCTCGCGCGTGTCCCCCGTAGCCCAGTGTGCAGTCTACAGCCACCTCGCCCGGGCGCGGCGCCAGAGCAGCCAGCACTTCATCAACCATAATCGGTCGATGCATTCCGGCGGGGGTTTTACCCGATTCGAGCACCTTGGTTATCGTATCTCCAAACCGTTCCGGATCATGTTCCTTGTATTTTTGCTCAAAGCCTCGTGGGTATTTTCCAGCGTAACGCGGCCGCCGCTTGCGGGGTTGGGTCGCGCGCGGAGCCGCTGAGAGATCCGGCAGCTTTTTGGGTGTTTCGTCCACAGGCCAGTCAGCGTATGCCATGCGCGGCCTAACCACCAGCAGCTTTGGTCGTTCTCCGTGCTTCCTTACCTGCGATTCAATTTCCGACTGCACGTTCCTTGCAAACCTGGGGATTGCCGCTTACTTTCTGGCAGTATTGACGTTTGCCGCGCTATGAAACGACGACTTATGTACGGATTCCTGGCCCTCGCTCTGAGCGTGAACCTGGTAATTGGGACTCGCATCTTCCTGGCCTCCGCCCAGGCCGCTGAGAAGGATTCGGCCTACCCAAGCCTGGACGTGTTCACTTATGTGATGGAGAAGGTCCGCAAAGACTACGTGGATGGTCAAAAAGTCACCTACCAGGACCTGGTGTACGGAGCGCTCAAGGGAATGATCAGCACCCTCGATCCGCATAGTGAATTCATGGAACCCGAGAAGTACAAAGAGCTGCAAAACGACACCCAAGGCGCCTTTGGAGGCTTAGGCATCGTGGTTTCCATGAAAGATAACTTCGTGACGGTGGTCGCGCCGATGGATGATAGCCCAGGGTTTAAGGCCGGGGTTCTGTCGGGAGATCGGATCATCCGGATCGATGGCAAGAGTACCGAAAAAATGAGCCTGCCGGATGTCGTCAAAACTTTGCGCGGTGAGCCCGGCACGGAGATTCGAATCACCGTCTTCCGCCCCTCCTCCAGCCAGGTCCAGGAATTCGCCTTGACGCGTTCAGTCATCAACATCGACATGGTCAAAGATATCAACGGGAAAAAAGAGTTTCCTCTAAGCGAAAACAAGATTGGTTACGTCCGGCTCGTGCAGTTTGGCGAGAAGACCAGCGATGATTTGGAGACGGCCCTCAGGACCTTGCGCAAAGAGGGCATGCAGGCGCTGGTCCTGGATTTGCGCTGGAACCCCGGCGGGCTCCTCGACCAGGCGGTGGATGTTTGCGAAAAATTTCTGCCCCACGGGCAACTGGTGGTTACGACCGAAGGCCGGAACGCTGCTCAAAACTCCTCCCGCTATGCCAATGGCCACGGTGATGAACTGAAAGGCATGCCCATTGTGGTGCTGGCGAATCTGGGCAGCGCCAGTGCCTCGGAAATCGTCACGGGCTGCTTGCAGGACGTCAAGCGCGCGCTGGTTTTGGGCGAAAAGACCTTCGGCAAAGGCTCGGTCCAGAGCATTTTACCGCTGCAGGACGGCTCAGCCCTCCGGTTGACCACTGCCAAATACTACACGCCCAGCCACAAAGTCATTCACGAGGAAGGCATCACGCCGGATATCCTTGTCCCGATGACCGATGAAGAGGACCGTGATGTTCAACTCCGACGTTCGCCCGGTGGTCTGGAGAGCCTCAGCGAACCAGAGCGCGACCGCGTGACCCATGCCCATGATCCGCAACTGGAACGTGCTTTAGACCTGCTCAAAGCCATCACCGTGTTTACCGAACGCGCGCCCGCTCCGGACCGCCGGGTGGCTAAAGGCGACAAAGTCGCGGCGGCTAAATGAAGCATGCCGCTGCTCGCCTTCGAAACGTCCTGTGACGAAACCGGTGCCGCAGTTGTTCACCAGGGCAAAGTTCTCTCCAACGTCGTTTCCTCTCAGATCAGTCTTCATGCTGAATACGGCGGAGTCGTCCCGGAACTAGCCGCGCGCGAGCATTTGCGCAATCTGGTTCCAGTCGCGCGAACGGCCCTCCAGGAGGCGGGCATTTCCGCCAAGTGCCTTGACGCCGTGTGCGCAACGCAAGGACCCGGCCTGCCCAGCGCGTTGATGGTGGGTCTCAGAGCCGGTCAAGCGTTGGCCTTCACCCTGCGCCGACCTTTTATCGCAGTCCATCACCACGAAGCGCATCTCTACTCGCCCTGGCTCACGGGCAGTCCGCCGACCGCTGATTTCTCAAACTTCCAGCCGAACGTTTCGCTTATTGTCAGCGGCGGTCACACCCTGCTGGTCCACGTTCCGGAAGAACTCCGGGCGCAGTTGCTGGGCACGACGCTGGACGATGCCGCCGGCGAATGTTTCGACAAAACCGGCAAGCTGATGGGCCTGCCCTACCCCGCCGGTCCCACTATCGATCGGCTGGCCGAGCAGGGAAACCCGTCCGCGTTTGAGTTTCCCCGCCCCCTTCTCCACGAGCAAAATAACGACTTCAGCTTTAGCGGTTTGAAAACGTCCGTGCGCTATTTTCTGAGGGATCATCCGGAAATCTTCAGTAAGCGGCAGCAAATCCGGGACCTGTGCGCCAGTGTCCAGGCGGCGATCGTCGAGGTTCTGGTGACCAAAACCATTCGCGCAGCCCGGCGCTCAGGCGTCCGCTGCGTTACCGCCTCAGGCGGGGTGGCTTGCAATCGTGCCTTGCGCGCGCAACTCGCTGCGGCCTGTCAGCGGGAAGGTTTCTGTCTGCGCCTGGCCGAACCCAGGTTTTGCACCGATAATGCCGCGATGATCGGGGTACTGGCAGAACGGAAATTCCAGCTTTCCACGGAGCCAACGACGTTCGATGCTGATATTCTTCCAAGCTGGGCCTTCTCGGATTCCAACCAGGGCGCAGCATTCGCCGAGGCTCGACCCGTTTTGCAGTAAACTGCCCCTTCGTTTCGACAGTCGGGTCTGGGTTGGATCCTGACTATTGCGGCAGGGATGCGCAGAAGCGCTCGATGCGCTCCAGGCCTTTTTCCAGGTTCGCCATGTTTGTCGCGTAGCTGATCCGCATGTAATCGTCCGCGCCGAACGCCACGCCCGGAACCGCCGCGACTTTCTCCGCTTCGAGCAACCGCGCACAGAACTCGGTCGATCTCAAACCTGTGCCCGAAATATTCGGGAACAGATAGAACGCGCCTTTGGGGTTGACGCAGGAAATCCTGGGAATGGCATTGAGCCGGTTCCAGGCAAACCTCCGGCGCTTATCGAACTCAGTCAACCATCCCTTCAAATGATCCTGCGGACCGGTGAGCGCCGCCACGGCCCCCTTTTGAGCAAAGGAAGTGGGGTTGCTGGTGCTGTGACTTTGCACGGCGTCAATCGCCTTGGCGATGGGTTCGGGCGCCGCGCACCAGCCCAGTCGCCAGCCGGTCATGCTCCAAGCCTTGGCGAAGCCGTGCACGACTATCGTGTGCTCCAGATGGGCGGGAGAAAAGCTCGCCACGCTCTGATGGACCGCCCCATCATAAAGGAGGTGCTCGTAGATTTCGTCACTCATGATCAGAACATCCCGTTCGACACAGATATCCCCCAGGGCCTTGATTTCTCCAGGAGTGTAGACCGAGCCGGTCGGGTTACTGGGTGAATTCAAAATCAGTAAGCGGGTCCGCGGAGTGATAGCTTGCCTCAGCGATTGGGGCGTGAGCTTGAACTCTGTTTTGTCCGTGGTCTGGACAATCACCGGCTGCGCACTGGCTAACTTGACCATCTCGGGATAACTCAGCCAGTAGGGCGCCGGAATGATCACTTCATCGCCCTCTTCGCACGTAGCAATAATCACGTTGTAGCACGAATGCTTGCCGCCGCAGGAAACGATGATCTGCGAGGGCTTATAGCTCAGCCCGTTTTCGCGCTTATGCTTGTCGGCGATCGCCTGCCGTAATTCCGGGATTCCGGCCGCCGGCGTATACTTTGTAAAACCATCGGCCAGGGCCTTGGCCGCGGCATCCTTAATATGCTGAGGCGTGTCGAAGTCCGGCTCCCCTGCCCCGAATCCAACGACGTCAAGGCCGTCTGCCTTCATCTGCTTGGCCTTCGAGTCGATGGCCAAGGTAAGCGACGGCGACAAGGAAGCGGCACGGTGCGAAATCTTATATTTCATGTTCGGAAGAGACAAATAACACCAGGTCGTCGGACCGCAAGTGGGAACTAAAAGCGCACATTGTCGGCGGGTTTGACTTGCGCCAGAGCCTTTTCGAAGCCCCAAGGCTCAACTGGATCAGTGATGGTCTGTGGTGTGCCGCTTCGTTACCATTTAACTTCCTGGCCAGTCGCCAACTTGGCCGCCACGTGGTTCAGCCCCAGCGCAATGCGCTCGGCCTCCTCTTTGGTTGCATCGGGCGTGAAGATGAACACGCCGTCGGTAATGCGGTTCGCATCTCCACTGGCGCAGGCCTCAAGCA
>JANXQE010000448.1 GCA_025356925.1 Limisphaerales bacterium
TTTTCACCACTTTCGCCTTCACGACCGCATGCAGCCGGGAGCAAATCACCTCATGTCGCCGGCCGGGTGGCAGCCGCAGCGTCACTTCACCGGCGAAGATTTCTTCATACGGTTCGCTCATGCCTTCGCCAAAAGTTTACGAAGGAATCGTCCGGTGTGCGAATGTTTTATCCGCGCCACCTGCTCCGGCGTGCCCTCAGCGACAATTTGCCCGCCGCCGGCGCCGCCTTCCGGCCCGAGGTCAATAACCCAATCGGCCTCGGCGATCAAATCCAGATTGTGCTCGATGACGATGACCGAATGACCGGCATCCACGAGCCGTTGCAAAACTCCCACCAACCGTCGCACGTCGGCCATGTGCAGGCCGATGGTGGGTTCTTCGAGAATAAAAAGGTTCTGTCTTTTCGCCACGGCTGACTGGCCTTTGCTTATCGCTGGGAGATCAAGCGCTGGCTTTAACCCCGTCAATAAATGCGTGACCAGCTTCACGCGTTGCGCTTCGCCGCCACTGAGCGTCGGGTTTTGCTGGCCGAGTTTAAGGTAATCCAGTCCGGTATCATGCAAGGCTTCGAGCGCGCGTTTAATTTTCTGTACGCTGGAGAAAAAGGCCATCGCCTCCTCGACCGACAAAGCCAGCACCTGCGCGATGTTCTTGCCGCCGTACTCGATGTCGAGTGTCTCGCGATTGAACCGTGTGCCGTTGCACGTTTCACAACGTATGAAGGCGGGGGGCAGGAAATTCATTTCCAGTTTGATCTGGCCCGCCCCTTCGCAATCCGGGCAACGCCCCTGTGCACTGTTGAACGAAAAGCGGCTCGCCGAGTAACCGCGCATCCGCGCCTCGGGTACTTGCGCGAACAATGCGCGGATGTCGTCAAAGAAGCCGACGTAGGTCGCCGGAATCGAACGCGGCGTCCGGCCAATCGGCGATTGATCCACTTCGTAAACCGCCTTGAGAAGTTCGTGGCCCGAGAGTCGGGGGCTCTTGCCAGAGGATTTTCTGGCGAGAACAGATTGCAACTCGGGCAGCAAGCATTCCCGGATCAACGTGCTCTTGCCCGAACCACTCACCCCGGTGACGACGACAAATCGTCCAAGGGGAAAGTTCACCGTGATCTTCTTTAGATTATTCATGGCGGCGCCACAAAGTGTTAGTTTCCCACTTTCCCACCTTCCCACCTTCCCACTTTCAACACGCCTTCTCTCCCCCCGTGCCGGAAACTGCTTCTCCGCCCGTAAAAACTGTCCCGTGACTGACTCCGGATGCTTCACCAACTCCGCGAGCGTTCCCACGGCCACGACTTGTCCGCCATGTACGCCCGCACCCGGTCCGAGATCAATGATGTGATCCGCCTGGCGCATCGTTTCCTCGTCGTGCTCCACAACCACGACCGAGTTGCCGCGGGCCCGAAGCTTTTTCAGCACTGAAAGCAGCTGCTCATTGTCACGCGCGTGGAGACCGATCGTCGGTTCGTCCAACACATAAAGCACGCCGCTGAGATTCGACCCGAGTTGCGCCGCCAGCCGGATACGCTGGCTCTCGCCCCCCGAAAGAGTGGGGGCGCTGCGACCAAGTTGCAGGTAGCCGAGGCCGACTTCGTTGAGGAACTTAAGGCGCTCGGCGATTTCCGGTAGAATATCGCGGGCGATCCGCCCTTCGCGCCCGCTGAACTTCATTTTCTGGACGAATTCCAGCGCTGCTTCGACGTCCAGAATGGATAAGTCGTCAATGGTCGGGTTAGCGCGCGGCGCCGGCCGGATCGCGTGGCGCGATGTGCCGGCCTTCAGCCGCACCGCGCGAGCCAGGGGATTTAACCGCGCGCCGTGGCACTCCGGACAAACCTCGCGTTCCTGCGCCCAACTCCACCAGCTTTCCTCGATGGAATCGGCGTTCGCGCCGCGCTCCACGTCGGGCAGGTAAAACAATTCACCAAAGCCACGGCATTTCGGACACCAGCCTTGCGCGGAGTTGTAGCTGAAATTCTTCGGGTCCAGCGGCTCGAAGGAGCGGTTGCATTCAGGGCAGGCGCGCTCGGTGGAATGCACGGTCAGCTTGCGATGGTGGTCGAGCGTGAATAGCGTGCCGTGACCGAGTTTGAGGGCTTCCTCAATGAGTTGTAGCCGGTGACGAGAGGAGGCCGAGTCTGTGGGCTCTCCCCGGGGCCGCCTCCTCCCGTCGCTGGCTACGTTGCGCTCCAGCACGCCTATCACGATCTCCACGTCATGTTCGCGGAAGCGGTCGAGCTGGAAGGGTTTGCCCGTGTCGAACCGTTTTCCGTCCGCCCGGATCTCCGGGTAGCCATGTTTCGCCGCCCACGCGGCGACGTCGCTGTGAAAA
>JANXQE010000134.1 GCA_025356925.1 Limisphaerales bacterium
CCGGTCCTCTATCTGCAGCACGGCATGGGCGAAGATGAGAGCGGCTGGGGCAACCAGGGCCACGCCAACCTGATCATTGATAACCTGATAGCCGATGGCAAAGCCAAGCCCTTCATCATCGTTATGGAAAACGGCGGAGGGATGGGCGGCCCTCGGCGAGGTGGGCCTCCGGGCGGGGTGGCTCCGGCCGGGGCTTCTGGCGCAACGACGAACAGCACCCCGGCCATGGGCGGACGCGGGGGCTTTAATTTCAGCGCCTTTGAGAGGGTCCTGATTGAGGATCTCATCCCCTATATCGATAGCACCTATCGCACCCTCGATGACCAGCCCCATCGGGCCATGGCCGGGCTCTCGATGGGCGGCATGCAAACCCGATCCATTACCCTGGCCAACCTCGATAAGTTCTCGCATATCGGCGTGTTCAGCGGCGGCAGCATTGCGGTGACGAATATCACGAATATGGCCGTCTTTAAGCAGAAGGTGAAACTTGTGTTCGTCAGTTACGGCAGCCGCGAGGTTGACCCCAACCGTAGAGCCGGCCCCGGCCGCGGCCCCTTCGGCGGGGACCCTAAGGCGAACAGCGAAGCGCTCAAAGAAGCTGGGATAAACAGTCACTACTACGTCTCTCCGCAAACCGCTCACGAATGGCAGTCTTGGCGGCGCAGTCTCAATCAATTCGCTCCGTTGCTTTTCCAGGATTAATCGACTTGGCATCAACGATCCGGCAAAGTTTCATGAAAACCGCAATTGTAGGTCTCGTACTCCTGATCGGATTTCCGGCCATCGCCCAGACCAACCAGCCGGTGGCGGAGGATTTCAAGCCCTCAGCGCTTAATCAGCCCGGAAAACCGTATCCCCAGGTCAACTCTGAGAGGCGCGTTCGGGCGAGGGTCGTCGCGCCGCAGGCCCAGAGCGTCACGTTCGAATTTTTGGGTGGCGGAAAGTACCCCCTGACGAAGGGCGACGACGGAGCCTGGATCGGAGTTACACGGCCCCAGGACGAAGGTTTTCACTATTACCAGCTCGTTATTGATGGCGCCCAAGTCCCGGACCCCGGCACCTTGTATTTCTACGGCGGTAGCCGCTGGGGCAGCGGCCTCGAAGTGCCTGGCAGCGACCAGGCCTTCTATGCCGTTAAGGAAGTGCCTCACGGCCAACTTCGGCTGACGCTCTACTACTCCACGAAGGCCAATTCAACTCTTCGCTGCTTCGTTTACACGCCGCCGGATTATGAAAAGGATGCCTCCAAACGTTATCCGGTGTTGTACCTGCAGCACGGGGGCGGGGAAGATGAAACCAGTTGGGGCAGCCAGGGTCATGCCGGACTGATAATGGACAACCTGATCGCCGACGCGAAGGCCAAGCCTTTCATCATCGTGATGGCCAACAGTTATGTCCCTGGCAGCGTCGGGCCGGGGCGCGGACCGGTTGCTACTAATTCATCGGGAGCCGGGCCTGCGACTAACGCCGCCTCTCGAGGCGTTGTCGGCCCTGGCGGGCGCAGGTTCGATTTCAGCGCTTTCGAACATGTTCTAATCGACGACCTGATTCCCTTCATTGATGCCAACTACCGCACCATGGCTGAGCAGCCTTATCGAGCCATGGCCGGACTTTCCATGGGCGGCATGCAGACGCGAGGGATCGGTCTGGCCAACCTCGACAAGTTTTCACACATTGGGATTTTCAGCGGGGGCAGCATCGCCCTGACGAATGTTACCGATATGACCACTTTCAAGCAGAGGGTGAAGCTAGTATTCGTGAGTTACGGAAGCCGTGAGAACGGCGCCGCCAGCAAAGCCAATGTTGAAGCGCTCCAACAAGCCGGCATCAACAGCGTCTTCTACGAATCACCCAATACCGCTCACGAATGGCTGACCTGGCGGCGAAGCCTCTATCAATTCGCGCCGCTGCTGTTTAAAAACTAATGGACCGCTCTTACTTTACTGCAAAATCTATTCGAACCCTCACCTTACCGACGAACATGAAAACTCCAATCCTTCTTTCGACGCTTGCGCTCTCCGTGTGCTCCGTCTGGGCAGCCGATCTTACCGGGGTATGGAAAGCCCAATTCGACACGCAGCGCGGCCTGCAGAAGTATACCTTCACCCTTCAGCAGGAGGGCACAAAGATCACCGGACACGCCACCGCTGAGGTGAACGACGCGAAACGTGAATCCGAGTTGAAGGAGGGCAAGATTGAAGGCGACACCGTCTCCTTTGTTGAGCCGCTCAATATCCAGGGCAACGACCTTCGCATTACCTATACCGGCAAGGTTTCGGAAAACGAGATCAAGTTCACCCGTCAGGTCGGGGACTTCGGCTCCACGGAAGCGGTTGCCAAACGCGAGTCAGCGACGGCTCCGGTGCAATCTGCGTCCGGCGCGAGAACGGTCCGCATCAAAGCCGGGAAATCCGAGCCCGTCAAAGATGCTGAGGGCAACGTTTGGCTGGCCGACCAGGGCTTCGATGGCGGCCAGACCCTAGAAAGGCCCGACATCCAGATTGCCAACACGAAAAGTCCGGACCTCTACCGCGCGGAGCGCTACAGCATGGAGTCCTTTTCGTGGCCGGTGCCCAACGGGAAGTACGAGGTGAAACTGCACTTCGCGGAGACCTTCGAGGGCATTACTGGTGCGGGTCAGCGCGTGTTTTCCTTCAATGTCCAGGGACAAGAGTTCAAGGACTTCGACGTGTGGGTCAAGGCGGGCGGGGCTCTGAAGGCCTACGTAGAGACGATCCCTGTTGAAGTCACCAACGGCAAGATCAAGGTGACTTTCACGCCTAAGGTCGAGAACCCGCAGGTCAACGCGATTGAGATCATTCCCCAAATTGCGACTGAAACCAGTACGACAGCGCCGACGTCCTCCGCCAAGACAGTCCGGATCAAAGCCGGAAAATCTGAACCGGTTAAAGACGCTGAGGGCAACATTTGGCTGGCCGACCAGGGGTTTGAGGGCGGCCAGACCATCGAACGCCCCGATATCCAGATCGCCAACACGAAGAGCCCCGATCTTTACCGATCGGAACACTACAGCATGGAATCCTTTTCGTGGCCGGTGCCCAACGGGAAGTACGAGGTGAAACTGCACTTCGCAGAGACGTTCGATGGCATTACTGGTCCGGGTCAGCGCGTGTTTTCCTTCAATGTCCAGGGACAAGAGTTCAAGGACTTCGACGTGTGGGTCAAGGCGGGCGGGGCTCTGAAGGCTTACGTGGAGACGGTCCAACTTGAAGTCACCGACGGCAAGATCAAGGTGGCTTTCACCCCCAACGTGGAGAATCCGCAGATTTGCGCCATTGAAATCGTCCCGCAATTCGGCGCCCAGACCAGCGCGGTGGCTCCCGGTCCTGCCTCAACTGCTTCTTCCGCTCTCGCCGATACCGCGCCGGTTCCAGCCGTACCCTCAGGACCCACGTTTCTGAAAATTGACGCGGACAACGTCACCGGCGCTGTCAGCCCCACGCTTTACGGACTGATGACCGAGGAAATCAACTTCGCGTATGAAGGCGGCCTCTACGGAGAGCTCATCCGCAATCGCTCTTTCAAGGCGGATGCGGTTGTCCCACGCGTCTCTCCCGACACTTACCAGGCAGGGACATACCTCCCGGTCAGCTTCCGGCCCGACACCAAGCCCAGGTACTGGACGGTCGTCGGCGGCGCCTCGATGGTTCTCGACACAAATGCCCCACTAAATGAATTTCTGAACGTCAGCCTCAAGATCGACGCTTCGTCAGCGGGCGCTGCTTCTCCTGCGGGCGTGGCCAATGGCGGTTATTGGGGCATTCCCGTCAAGCCCAAGACCACCTACAGCTTGTCTTTCTTTGCGAAGGCGGATTCTGGTTTCACGGGCCCCCTGACCGTCAGTATTGAGAGCGCCGACGGCAAAACTACTTTGGCCAGCGTCGAAATCTCCGGGCTAACCGCCGCATGGAAGAAATTCCAAGTGAGACTGAAGACTAAGGATGTTCCCGCCTCCAAGGAAAACCTCTTGAAGCTTACCACCCGGGCCCCGGGAAAACTCTGGCTGCAAAATGTCTCGCTCTTCCCGCCCACTTACAAGAATCGCGAGAACGGCAACCGCGTCGATCTCATGGAATTGCTGGCCGCCATGAAGCCCAAGTTCCTCCGCTTTCCCGGCGGCAATTATCT
>JANXQE010000474.1 GCA_025356925.1 Limisphaerales bacterium
ATGCCCACCCGCAGCTACCTGTCACAATCCGAGCTGCCGGTCACAATTGGCCTTGGTTCCGCGACCAAACCCGAGTCGGTCGAGGTCACCTGGCCCGGCGGTGCCGTTCAGAGAGTAGAATCGGTGAACGTCGATCAGCCCACCGTCATCACCCAAGCGCCTTAACACATAACTTTACCTGACGGCGAGCCGACTCGACGCCGTGGTGCCAGCACGCGGGTTCCCTCTTGAATCAAGCGCAGGGGTGGGCTATCCCCAACCTATGCAACGAGCCGCTCGGCTTCGAACGTCACTAATACTGGTGTGGGTCATGCTTGGGCTTCGGCCTGGGCTTGGCACTGGCGCCAGGGCGGAGGATCGGGGCCAGGCGCGTTCGCTGGTGATGACGCGTTATGGGATCGTCGCGGCCGAGCAACCCTTGGCATGCCAGATCGGGACCCGGATCCTCGAGCAGGGTGGCAACGCTATAGATGCCGCGGTGGCGGTCAATGCCGCCCTCGGGGTGTTCGCGCCGATGGCCAACGGCATGGGCGGCGATCTATTTGCGATCATCTATGAGGCGAAAACCGGAAAGCTGCACGGCCTGAACGCGAGCGGTTGGGCGCCCGCCGGATTGTCTCCGGACCTCCTGAGGAGCAAAGGGCTCACGGAGATGCCCCAAAGCGGGATTAACTCCGTGACCGTTCCCGGCGCGGTGGATGGTTGGGACAAACTTTTGCGGCGCTTCGGGCGCAAGCGCCTTCCGGACGTCCTGGCTCCCGCTATCCGCTACGCAGAGGAGGGTTTTCCCGTCACAGAGATTTTCTCGAGTTACTGGGTGGACAGCGAGCGCAAGCTCTTGCGCGATACCAACGCCGCCCGCACTTTTCTTTTGAAGGGCCATGCGCCGCGACCCGGGGAGATGTTTCGCAACCCGGAGCTGGCCTGGTCGCTCCGGCAAATCGCCAGAAACGGGCGCGATGCTTTTTACAGCGGTGAAATCGCCCGGCGCATTTTGGCCACCTCGCGAGAGTTAGGCGGCAGCATGACCGCTGAGGACCTGGCGAGCTTTTCGAGCCAGTGGGTCGAGCCAATTTCGACGACCTATCACGGCTGGACCGTCTATGAGCTGCCGCCCAATGGCCAGGGGATTGGCGCGCTCCTGATGCTTAATCTCATGGAACGATTTCCCCTTGCTGAATTCGGCCCTGGGTCGGCCAACGCATTCCACGTTATGATTGAGGCCAAGAAGCTTGCCTACGCCGATGTCGTCCGCTACGTGTGCGATCCTCAAGCCAATCGGGTGCCGGTCGCGGGGCTGCTCGCGAAGCAGTATGCCCAGGGCCGGGCCGGCCTGATCGACCGCGCCCGGGCAAATTGCAGCGTGGACGCCGGACAGCCGCCGCCGATGGGCACCGATACGACTTATTTCTGCGTCGTCGATTCCGAAGGCAACATGGTTTCTTACATCCAAAGTAACTACAATTCCTTCGGATCCGGAGTGGTGGCCCGCGGGACCGGCTTTGCCCTGCAGAACCGCGGCGGGCTCTTCAGTCTCGACCCCGCCAGCCCGAACGTGCTGGCCGGACATAAACGACCTCTCCATACCATCATTCCCGCCTTCATGACTAAGGGCAGCGTCCGTATCGCGTTCGGTATCATGGGCGGGTGGAACCAGGCGCAGGCGCATGCGCAATTCGTTTCGGACATTGTGGACCACCAGATGAACATCCAGGCCGCGCTCGAAGCCCCGCGCTTTACCAAGCAGACGTTCCCTGGTTGCGATGTCGAGTTGGAAGCCCGCGTGCCCGAAAACGTGCGGGCGGAGTTGGCGGCGAAGGGACATCAGTTGCAAATTCGCGGAGCGTTCGCCAGCGCCGTCGGTGGCGGACAGGCCATCCTGCGGGATTTCGATAGCGGTATTAATTACGGGGCCTCGGATCCGAGGAAGGACGGGGCGGCTCTTCCGCAACGGTAGGCTCATACTGGCCATGGGCATGTGGGCTGGAGCGCTAATAGAATAAAGGCGCACCCAAAAGGACTTCGGGCGCGCCAATCAGGCAAGTCATTCCGTGCTCCTTGGTGCCGTAAGCCTACAGTGTGAGCGGGTTGGCGTGTCAATTCCAGTGGGGGAATTCCCCCAGTGCCGAGAGGTGTCTCCGCGAGAAAAAGATGGCGTTCAAGCACGGATAATGGCAGATCATCGCCTCAAACGCGCGGCGAAACGCGTCGGATAGTTCGGCCCTCCAGGTTTTTTCCGTGCACAGCAGAAGCGAACAAATGAAGAAAAAAGAAGTTTTGCGGTTTGGATTGCCCAAAGGGAGCCTGCAAGAGGCCACTCTTGAAAAGATGGCCAAAGCCGGGTTCAACATTTCGGTCAGCAGCCGATCCTATATCCCGTATGTGGACGATCCCGAACTTGAAATCCGATTGATTCGAGCCCAGGAAATCAGCCGGTACGTCGAGCATGGCTATCTGGACTGTGGCATCACGGGTTACGATTGGATCCAGGAAAATGGCTCGAAGGTGCGCGAGGTCGGGGTATTTCAATTTAACAAGGCGACGCGCCAGACGGCGCGGTGGGTGCTGGCCGTGCCGGAAGACTCACCGATCAAGACGGTCAAAGACCTTAAGGGTAAACGCATCGCCACCGAATTGGTCAACACGACCAGGAAATACCTGCGCAAGCATAAGGTGAAGGCGGAGGTCGAGTTCTCCTGGGGCGCAACGGAGATGAAGGCGCATGAGTTGGTCGATGCCATTGTGGACATCACTGAAACAGGCTCCTCACTCCGCGCGAATAAACTGCGGATTGTGGACACCCTGCTGGAATCGACTCCGCGTCTGATTGCGAATCACGAGTCATGGAACGACCAGTGGAAACGGCGCAAGATCGAAATCCTCGCTCTCCTCCTTAAGGGCGCCCTGGAGGCTGAAGCCAAGGTCGGCTTGAAAATGAACATTTCACGCCAAAACCTGGCCGCTTTGCTCGAAGCGTTGCCCGCGTTGCGCAATCCCACGATTTCGAATCTCAGCCTCGAGGGATGGGTGGCCGTCGAAACGATCATAGACGAGCACATCGTCCGCGAGCTGATCCCGGCTCTGAAGGCCGCCGGCGCCGAGGGGATTATTGAGTACCCGCTCAACAAGGTGGTGTACTGACATTCGGGACAGACTGGGTCGAGCGTGGACCGGGTCATCCGGGCCTGGCGGGTGAGTGGCTTTGAAACATTTCCATATAAATAGTTGACTAGTTAGATAACTTGGTTCATGTTGATTGCGTTGAAACAAAACGAGCCGACTGGATAGCGATGGGCGAAGGCGGCAAGGACTCTTGCGGCGACACCCTGGTAATCGAGGAACTGTTATGGGCCGGACAAGCGATGCAAAAGAAAAACTGTTGGATGTGGCGTTTGAGCTGATTTGGGACCACAGCTATGGCACCGTTAGCATCGATCAGATTTGCGAACGCGCGAAAGTCAACAAGGGCAGTTTTTACTATTTCTTCAAAACCAAATCGGATTTGGCTGTTAGTGCTTACGATGAGCACTGGAAAGCCAAGCAGCCGGAGATGGATCGCATATTCTCCCCGCAAGTGGCTCCGCTAGAGCGGTTGTCGAACTGGTGCGGGTATATTTACCAGGCTCAGACGGAAAAGGCCAAAGAGCACGGCCGTGTATGTGGTTGCCCCTATGCCAGCATCGGGGCTGAGATCGCTACGCAGGACGAAAAGATCCGCGCCAAAACCGAGGAGCTGATCGCGCGGAGCACGAAGTACCTCGAGAGCGCGATCGCGGATGCGAAACGGGAAGGCCTGGTCGCCGTGGACGATCCAAAGGCGGTCGCAGGTCAGGTTTACTCTTTCGTTTTGGGATCGTTATTGCAGGCGAAAATTCAAAACGACACAGGTGGACTGCGCCAGCTTGAACCGACAGTCATGGCAATCATCGGCGCACGGATAACAGTTCCGGCGTAGGGGATTCATTAAAAAATCGAAACTCTTTGGGGCAAGAAATGTGCCCAACTGATAGTTAACTGGTTATATAACAATTGAAGCGGGCTAACTGATATCGGAAATCAACTCTCTGACTTATGTGGATCCTAAAACTTGCTCTCCGTCGGCCGTATACCTTCGCCGTGATGGCCATCGCCATTCTTCTGGCCGGGTTTGCCTCTTTTCATCAGACACCCAAAGACATTTTCCCGGAGATCGATATTCCGGTGGTGAGCGTTATTTGGACGTACAACGGTCTGAGTGCCGAGGAGTTTGAGAAGCAGATTACGATCTATTCGGAATTCGGGCTTTCGGCGAATGTGAACGATTTGGAGCGGATCGAATCGCAGACGCTGGACGGTGTTGGAATAGTAAAACTCTTCTTCCATCCGGGTGCGAACGTCGAGCGGGGCCTGGCGCAGGCCACGGCAGTCAGCCAGGCGATTCTCAGACGGATGCCACCTGGGGTTCAGCCGCCCATCATTCTGCGCTACGCGGCAGACTCCGTTCCCATCATTCAGATGAGCCTGAGCAGCGATACACTCAGCGAAGCGGAGCTCTACACTTACGGCATTTTCCGCATCCGGCAGCAATTGGCCACGATCAATGGTCTAACGCTGCCTGCGCCGTTTGGCGGTAAGGTCCGCCAGATCATGGTGGACCTCAGCCCCGCCAGGTTGCAGGCCAAGGGGCTCTCGGCTCGCAGTGTCAATGACGTGATTAACGCGCAGAACCTTACCCTGCCAAGCGGCACAGCGAAGATCGGGGACATCCAGTACAAAGTGAAAATGAATAATTCGCCAGATCTTCTCGATGCGCTCAACAACATTCCCATCAAGGTCGAGAATGGCATCGTGACTTATGTCCGTGACGTGGCGTTCGTTCATGACGGATTTGAAGTGCAGCCCAACGTAGTTCGTGCCGACGGCAAACGGGCAGTGCTCCTGCAGATTCTGAAGAATGGCCACAGTTCGACGCTGGACATCATCAAGGCTGTGAAAG
>JANXQE010000500.1 GCA_025356925.1 Limisphaerales bacterium
CCTCGTCGAACGCCGTGCTGAATTGCGCCCTCTCAGGCACGACCCCCGGCACCACCTACGGCCAGCTTCAGGTTTCCGGTTCCGTCACCGTAAACGGCACGCTCAGCGTGAACCTGGCCAACAATTATATTCCCACGACGAGTGACTCATTCACCGTCTTAAGTGCTGGCACGCGCAATGGCACCTTCGCCAGTTTCATATATCCATCAAACCAGGTGTCCCTGCTATTGAGCAATACCACCACCTCGGTGATCGTTCGTGTCACCGACGTCCTGGTAGTTCCACAGCCGCTCCTGTTGCCACCGCAACTTTCCGGCTCAAACGTCAACCTCACCTGGACAGCCGTGTCAAATACGACTTATCGCGTGGAATTCAACCCGACCTTAGGCCCTTTTAACTGGAGTGCCCTCCTCGGGGACGTTACCGCGATTTCTAATGCGGCCAGCAAATTTGACTCTCTGACGCCGACCAATCGGTTCTATCGTGTGCGCGTTATTCCGTGAGGGCTGCCGAAACCAGTCGGGTGAGCGAGCGGTATTACCACCGCTGGCCTTGCCGTTCCCATCGAGACGACTGACAATAGCCTGGGCCCAAAAGCGTTCGGGGCTGGGCTATTTTCTTTCGCCCGCTGGGCTCGATTAATCCTTGGAGCAACTCATGCGCTGGCGTTCTGGCCGGAGGCTGCCCGGCCGTGTCGCGCGAGGCGCATCACCACTTCGGATTTCGTTCGGTCTTCGGGTTTCGGGTTTGCCATCACTCGGCAATCGCTCCGCCCTGGAGCAAGAACACGCGCGCCGACCTTCGACCCAGAGTGGACTCGATCTTGAGCAACTGGGCATAGTCCTTGGGATCAATGATCGTCGGCCACGTCTCAAAATCATGCGTTAATACGAATTTGCCTGCTTCGTTCTTGGAAGTTGTGCGGGCGATGCCGCCCCCGTCGGGCTCGGTGAGCTCACTGCCGCCGGGTGCAATCACAACTTGTTTAAAGTTGGCGGGCAATTCGATTTCCGTGCGAACGGTGTTTTCGTTATGACGGGAAATGAACAAAGGCAAAGCACGATGGTCGGTTCCAACCGGCAGAAGCGAGGGGGTAAACGGCAGGTCGAAGTAGAGATATTTGCCATCCACCACGGCGTAGTTGTCCACCTGCACGGCGAACTGCTCGGTCCCGGGATAGGTGTCGAATTGCGTCGTCAAATCTCCCATAGGCTGCGCCCCTTGGGTTACGCCTGAGACGATCTCCTGGAAATAGCGGCGACGTTCTTCGGGCGGCAGTTCCGAGAAAAACCGGCGCTTGGCGTTATATTCGGTGCCAAAATAATGACGCGAAATTCCGACTTGAGTTTTGCCCGCATCGGTGAGCGACAACGTGTAAACGGTTTGGGTTTTATCCTCGCAATCCTTGGCAGCCCGGATCGTTTCGACCGCCTGGGACGATAGCAGGATCGCCAGACGACCATCGTGCGCTGTTGTGCCCAAACGCGCGTATTGGTCGGTGTCGTTCAGATAAAAGGCCGCCCCATCGATCGAGACTTTCACCAGTGGCGATTGGAAAGTCTGAGGCAAGGGGAAAGACGCGGTAACATTGGTGATACCTGAAATGGGCGGCAAACCCGAAGCGAGCACAAAATCAGGTTCAAACCCGGCGGCCTTGAGCATGGCATAGCACAGAATCGCCCGGTCCGCGGCGTGCCCGTACCCGTCCGCCAAGGTAGTATCCGCAGCCGAAAGCTCACTCAGCGGCAGATCAGTGAAAGAAGGTCCCGCTGACCGGATTGATTTGGCGATGAAATCACGAATCGCCTGCACCGCTTCGAGCTTGCTCTTGGCAGGCCCAGCTAAGTCGCGGGCTGTTCTAGCGGCTTTAGCCGCTTTCGCGGCCCGGTCCAGCATGGCGAGGTTCAAATCCTTCCAGTAGGAAGCCGCGTCTCCGGCGAAATAGCTCACGCCGGCCAGATAAACCCATTCCGGCGGCAACTGCTGTTCGGCCGGCAAGGCTTTAGCCTTTTCCGCCTGCCACTCAAATACCTGCTTGCCATCGGCGGTCCGCGTCTTTTCGTGAACCATACCCTCCGCTCCGCTAACGATCTTGCGCAGGGTGACCGCCGCGGGCGCGGTCAGGACAACGGTCTTTTGCACCAACTCATCGGGCAACTGGAAGGCTTCGAACCCGGAAATGAACGCCTTGTTTGTGGTGGTGATCTCATATTCGACATCGATGGTGGAACCGATATCGATGCCAGGAAGATTCGCGACCAGGATCTTGCCGCCAGTATAGCGGTTGGCCGAGGCGTTCCAGCCGCCGTCCATGACGTTCATTTCGTCCTTGGCAATTTCCTGGCGCTGGCCCGACTTTGAAATCACCGTTGCCCGAATGATTTTCGCCTGCTGGCATGAGGGGTTGAAATCAATCTTTACCTCGGCTTCACGCTTTTTGCCGGCATAATTGAGAATCGCCTTCGAGTACCTGGCCTTGAGCGTCATGGTGTGGGCGTCCCTGATCTCAATCTCCTTGTGGCTATCCAACACCTTCGCGTCGGATTCCACGTCCGGCTCGGAAGTATCCACCACTTGAACGGTTGCTTTGCTCCCGGACTCGGTCACGGCCAGAACGGGCGTTTTGCGCTCATCATACTCCAGTAGCTTGAGAGCATCCTTCAGCTTCAGATACTGTTTTGGGGTAAACTCGACGGTTTTGAGCTTAAGCTCCCGAGTTCCCGCCAGCGCGCCATCCTTGAAATCAAATCGTTCCTGGTAGCTCATCGAGGCGTCATCCAGCGGCGAACAAGCCGGCATGGAAACGGATCCGGTAAAACCCGGGGCGGCCTTAATTGCAATTTCCTCCTTCAGCCCACAAGTCACGAACGTTTGGAGTGGGTATTTCCTCTTTTCCAGCCCGGTTCCGCCGAGGATGAAATTCACGATGCCCAGGCCCTTGCCCACCCAGGGCATGGTCACCATGGCCTTGCCGCTACCAGAGGCCGTCAAGCCTTCGGCGGTAAACTCAAGCACGGCATGCACGGTTGAGGTGACGTCCAGCATATCTTCCGGGGTAAGCTTCAAAGACTTCACCCTCGCGCCGGGCATCACGCGTTTGAGGTTTCGCTCGAAGAACCGGAGTTGATCATCCGGCTTCATATGCGCGAAAGCCTCGCGATAGCTGTTGTCGTTGACACCTTCAAAGGACAGCTCCGATTTGGCCTCCAGAAACCCATCGCCATCCAGGGTGCCCGTGGTCTTGATGGTCATCATATTCTCCTCGGGCGGATTGATGGGGCTGAGCTTGATGCCTTCGCCTTCGGGCCGGCAGACCAGGAAGCTTTGGTCGCGGTCCATGGACGGCAGGAGATCTTTGGTGTTCTCGTCGGTGGGATCCATCAGCAAGTAGTCGCGGTTGCCCAGGTCCACACTCACAATGGCATGATTAAAAAAGGGATCCGGCGCTTCAGCATCCATTTTAGTGCCGACATTGATCAGCACAGGATAGGCGTTTAAGCCGGCGGTTCGCAGCAGCGACACCAGCAGCGCCGCCTTGTCACGGCACACGCCGTATTTTTTGCCGAACGTTAAGCTCACGTCATGCGGCTCGAATCCGGGCCGATCTTTTTCCGGCGTCAGTCCCATGTAACGCACCTTCTTGGCGACGTGATTGAAGATGGCTTCGATTTTCGCCCGATCGGACTTGGCGCCTTTTATCAATTCATCCACCGTCTGCTTCATTTCCGGCGCAGTGGCCTCCAAGTGCGGTTTGCTCAGGTTCCAATACCATTTGGAGACGAATTGCCAGTCCGGAGTCGTGCTCACGAGGAGCCGCTGCAAGACGTTTTCGTAGGGGGGCATCGCGGGCTCGTCGAACATCCGCGAGACATCATTAACTTCCCAGTGATGGATGGTGACATTTCCGTCCGCCCGCTCGGTGGTATATTTCACCGTGCCCTTGATCTCGTCGCGCAGGACAATTCGTTTAAGCGGCTTGTCGGAGGGTGCCCGCACATCAAAGGACATGTGGCGGATATGGCCGGGTGCTTCGAACACGTTTACCTCCGCATACTCGCCCGCCATGATGGCCCGCTCAACCGTCAAGCGAGTGACGGAATGGACCATGTCGCCAATCTCGAGCTTGGGAATGTTGACGCGCAAAATTTTGTTGTTGGGATCATAGATATTCATCGCCATCTGGCTGTCGTCGATGGTCTCTTTGGAATTCCCAGCCACGTCCACTGGGATCACCTCGCCCCCCGGCCGAATGACCTCCAGCTTGATCACGTCCACAGTGAAATAAGGCAGCATGAAACTTAACGAGAGCGTGCGATTGTTGCGTTTGCCTTTCTCGGTAAGAACCTTGGTGACCGTTTCATCCTGGCTCTCGGCAGTGCCGTCCGCGCGATAGACCCGTAACATCTTTTTTTCAACCGTCGCGTCGTCGCTATCCGGATACTTGTCCAAAGTGATTGGCCCGCCCGCTTCCAGGATCTTCTTGGTGTCCAGGAACGCCCAATAGCTGCCGTCGTAACGGCTCGCGGTTTGAGCATTAGCGGCAACGGACCATGCCAACGCCAGCCACAAAGAAATTTGAAAGTGAAAGAGACGTTTGGTCTTCATCAGCGCATAAGATGGCGCAGACACTCGATTCAAGCAACTGTTTGCCGTTGAAATTGGGAGTTCGAACAACCGGCAATCGGCGCTCCGAACTTTGGGTTTTGGTGTTAGGGTTTTCGCAGCCTGTTTGGTCGGTGGTTTCGGGTTCCGCCGGCTACCGACCGGTTACGGCATGCCAGGTTTCCTTATTGCTTGCGCAGGCGGAACAACCCGGCGGGCGCGTCCAGGTCATTAGTGACGATCAGGCTGCAGCCAGAAACCCCGGTTGGGCTTGTAACGGGAATCCAAGGGAGGCCGGCGGACAGAGGGCCGGTTTTTTCCAGAGAAAACCCGGTGGCTGACGCCGGCCAGGAGAGGAT
>JANXQE010000539.1 GCA_025356925.1 Limisphaerales bacterium
TTTCAAATGGAGCCAACGGTCAGAATTGAACTGACGACCCGCGCTTTACGAAAGCGCTGCTCTACCAACTGAGCTACGTTGGCGCAAAGCTTTGGAGCACTGCGAAATCCCGAGCATCCAAGCTTATTTGCAACTCCACTCTTCATAACAGACCAGCCACTAAGAAGCAAGAAAATGCAAAAGCGGCGCAGCAATTTGCATGATGGAGCCCAGGTCGGTACGGCAGACGCTCTGGTGTGGGGCGCTTCCCTTCGGCTCTCCCGTCGCGGGACAAGCTCTACGGGGCGGGAAGGCCAAATGGCGGCGGGGTTTTGGCGGGCATGAGCTCAAGAGGAACTGTGAGAATTGGTCCTGTCCCGGAAATCGCGCCCCGTTGGGGCGCAACGGATTATTCCGAAACCGTTTAGCCGGCCCGTTGGACCGGGCTGAGGCATGACGCGCCCTTGGCGCTGAGCCAGCTAGCCCTTACGCACCCACGGTTTTACGGAGCACCGCGAGGCTTCGTGGGACGGCCAGGTCCGGATTTTCTTTGCCTTCAAATTCGAGGCAGCAGTAGCCGGTGTAACCGGCGTCGGAAAGGATTTTGGCGATCCGATTGTAGTCCAGGTCGAGCGTGTACCACTCGCCGCCGCCGTAATAGGTCTTGGCCTGCATGTAAACGGTCTTGGGCGCGATCTGCTTCAGCTTATCGTACGGGTCTTCCATGAAGTTGCCAGTATCCATGAGCGCGCCCAGCCAGGGTGAAGGGACGGCGTTGATGATGCGGAGTTGACCTTCCGGCGTGCGGCTCAAGCCCCAATGATTCTCCAGCGCCATGACCACGCCGCATTCCTGAGCTTTCGGGATGCACTTCTCGATGCTTTCGATGCACCACTTGAAGCCGTCGTCCTCGGTGCAGCCCGGGAGAATGGGTTCAATGCCGCGGGCCTTCATCAGATCGTCAAAATCCTTGATGGTGTTCCAGCGGCCCGAGTTAAGGCGAATGCAGGGCGCGCCCAGTTCGTAGGCGATTTCCAGGCACTTATGTGTGTGCTCGACTTGTTTCTGGCGTTCGGCCGGGTCCTGTTGCACAAAATTCTGGTGGATGGACACGGCCACGATCTCGATGCCGTTGCGAAAGGCGTGCCGCTTGAGCTTCCGCAAATAGCTCCGGTGCTCGGGTGTCAGCGGCTCCTTTTCCGGGATATCCATCTGCCGGTGCAGGATGTCGACGCCCTCCACGCCGAATTCGGCAGCTTTGTCGATGACCGTTTCGATCGGCACTTTGGGATCGCGGAAATGCCAATAGGAGTACGTGCAGACTCCCAGTTTGATACGCTTTTTAGGATGCCTCGCTGAGGCGGCGGGTTCCTCCGCCGGGGCTCGAAGCGCCAGGGTGGCGCCGGCACACGCGGTCGTGGTGAAAAAAGAGCGTCGGTTCATCATAGATTTCTTTGAGCTGAAAGATTGGTGTAATCATAACGAGGCCGACCGGTGGTGTCGAGCCGCCGCAGGGCAGAGGTTTTATGAAATCTCCCGAACCCGGCCCCGGATCACGGCGGATGTAATGCCCGCTGCGCCCTTGCAGGGCGCCGACACCTTTGCGGGCCTCGTTCCCTGGACGTTGCCCAGGGCTAGTATGCTCCACGCCGCTGGCGTGAGGAGTTGGCCGCGCCTCGGCAAGAATACGGGTTTCGTTTTCCCACACCGGCGATGGAGTCGTGCACGCCGAAGTCGTGAAGCATATCAGCCCGGGGCAACGCCCCGGGAAAGGGGCAACCAACAACCCAACCCGCCCTGCAAGGGCGCCGGCCCACCCTTCACGCGGAGCGGTGATTTCCCTTAAAGTGGCCGGATCTTCCTCCGGGGGCTCGAAATCCCCGGAGCCGGCAGGCGGGAAAGCCCCCCTACACCCGAATGAGGATTCAAAACTCAACGGTAAATCACGATCAGGAACACGATCGACTCGGTCTTGCCAGTGTTGATCAGGGCATGCGGCACATCCGCCCGGTAACTAGCCGAATCGCCCGGGGTGAGTTCTTCGGCATCGCTCGCCGACTCGATCCGCAGCCGGCCTTTTTGGAGAGTGAGAAACTCGCGCGTGCCTTCAAAATGCGGCGAGCTCCGCAGAGCACCGCCGGCCTTGAGGCGCACTTCATAAAATTCCACGTCCTTTTCCAGGTTCAACGGCGAGAGCGTTCGAATCGTGCAATCTTGATCCGAGCGATAGTGATAGGTGTGATCGTTGGCCCGGATCACCGTCACGGCCGAGGCCGCACCGGGCATCTCGATCAGTTCGCCCAACGTCAGCCCAAAAGCGCGCGCGATGCGCAACGTGACCGCCAAGGTCGGATTCGCCTGTTCCCGCTCGATCTGGCTGAGCATCGAACGGCTGACCCCGCTGGCGTTCGCCAGGGACTCGAGCGACCAGCCTCGCGCGGAACGAAGATGTTTGACGCGCCCGCCCAGGTGCCGGTTGATGGCATCGGCCGGCTCAGAGCCGAGAGCCCTTTTCCGGCTGGAGGAACCGGTGCTCCGCCCCGACGCGCCCGACCTGGTCCGCCGTTTTGTGTCCAATATAACGGATATTTTGTCTTGCATAGAGGAATAGCGCGTGTCTATTTTACCGGAAATAGGTCCAGTAAACTAGAACTTTCCAACCGTGCACAAACATGAAAGCGCTCATCAAGAAAGAACGGAAGCCAGGGCTTTGGCTCGAGGAAGTGCCCCGCCCCACTATCGGCATTAATGACGTGCTCATCCACGTCGACCGCACCGGCATCTGCGGAACTGACGTCCACATTTATAAATGGGACGACTGGGCCCGGAAGACCATCCCCACGCCCATGGTGATTGGACACGAGTTCGTGGGCGAGGTCGCCGAAGTCGGGTCAAATGTGAAAGACTTCTTCCCGGGTGAAATCGTCAGCGCCGAGGGCCACGTCGTGTGCGGGCGCTGTCGTAATTGCCTGGCGGGGCGGCGACATCTCTGCAAGGACACGCAGGGCATCGGTGTCAACCGGCCCGGTGCTTTCGCGGAATACATCTCGGTGCCGGTGACCAATGTCTGGCATCATCACCACGGCGTGGATCGCGATGTGGCGGCAATTTTCGATCCCTTCGGCAACGCCGTTCATACGGCGCTTTCTTTTCCCATGCTGGGCGAAGACGTGCTCATCACGGGAGCGGGACCGATCGGCATCATGGCCGCGGCCGTCGCCAAGCATGCCGGAGCACGGTTCGTCGTGGTGACCGACGTAAACGATTATCGGCTCGGCCTGGCGCGACAAATGGGAGCGACGGTCGCCCTGAATGTGAAGACGGGGCGCACGCTGAAAGAAGTGCTGCAACAGCTCGGGATGAAGGAGGGCTTTGATGTGGGCCTGGAAATGTCCGGCAACCCGGCGGCTCTGCGCGACATGATCGAAAACATGTGCCACGGCGGAAAGATCGCGATGTTGGGCATTCCCTCGGAAACGGTGCCGTTTGACTGGAACCAGGTGGTGTTCAACATGCTCACCATCAAGGGTATTTACGGCCGCGAAATGTACGAGACGTGGTACAAGATGACAGTTATGCTGGAGACAGGGTTGAATATCAAGCCAGCGATAACGCATCGGTTCCCTTTCAGCGAATTCGAGAACGGGTTCGAGGTGATGCTCAGCGGCAAGTCGGGCAAAGTCATTTTGAACTGGCGATGATCTGATTTCTATGCAAAAGGCTTTTGCCGAACATTTGGGCGCACAACTGGCGGGCATCCGTGCGGCCGGCACTTACAAGAACGAGCGGGTGATCGTCACTCCCCAAGGGACCACCATCCGTGTGGCCGATGGCAGGCCGGTCCTGAACTTGTGCGCCAATAATTACCTGGGTCTGGCTCAACACCCCGCGGTAGCCGCCGCCGCCAAGGAAGCCATCGATAACTGGGGATACGGCCTGGCCAGCGTGCGGTTCATCTGCGGAACCCAAGCCGTCCATAAACAGCTCGAGGCTGAACTAACCACGTTCCTCGGTACTGAAGATACCATCCTGTATGGGTCGTGCTTTGATGCCAACGGAGGTTTGTTTGAAACGTTGCTCGGGCAGGAGGATGCGGTGATCTCCGATGAACTGAACCATGCCAGCATTATCGACGGAGTTCGGCTCTGCAAGGCCCAACGTTTTCGTTACCTGAACAACGACATGGCGGACCTCGAAGCTAAACTCATTGAGGCAGCCGGCGCTCGTTTCCGCCTGATCGCGACCGATGGCGTTTTCTCGATGGAGGGACACATCGCCAATTTGGCGACGATCTGCGATCTGGCGGATAAGCACAACGCTCTGGTGATGGTGGACGACTCGCACGCCGTGGGTTTCCTTGGCCCTCAGGGCCGTGGCACGCCGGAATACCATCAAGTGATCGGCAAGGTCGATATCCTCACGGGCACACTGGGCAAGGCACTGGGCGGCGCGAGTGGCGGGTACACCAGTGGCCGAAAAGAAATCATCGAATGGCTTCGGCAGCGGTCGCGGCCTTACCTGTTTTCCAACACCCTGGCTCCGGCAATTGCGGGAGCGTCGCTCAAAGTACTTGAGCTGCTCAGTCATTCCACCGAGTTGCGGGATCGCCTCGAGGCGAACACCCGGTTCTTCCGGGAAGGCATGGCCAGCCTGGGGTTTGCGATTCTGCCCGGCTCCCATCCCATCGTGCCGGTCATGCTCGGGGAGGCTCCGCTCGCGGCTCGCTTCGCTGAAGCCATGCTGGCACAAGGCGTTTATGTCGTTGGCTTCTCTTACCCAGTGGTTCCGCAGGGCAAAGCGCGTATCCGCACGCAGATCTCAGCGGCCCATACACGTGACCAACTCTCCCTCGCGTTGGAGAGCTTTGCTCGCGTCAAAAAAGAGCTCGATATTTGATGAATTTCAACTTGCCTGCATTTTGTGCGACGATTAGGGTTATCCGGCGAAGAAAACCCCGCTCCGCCGGTCCCTATGCAGACACGTACAGAGATTGGCTATAATTCGAAGGTCGAAGGCGACGTAGTCGTCACCCGGCTCGACGCGGCGATCAATTGGTTCCGCAAAAATTCCCTCTGGCCGATGCCAATGGGCTTGGCCTGTTGTGCGATCGAGTTGATGGCCGCCGGAGCCAGCCGTTTCGACATCGCACGATTTGGGGCGGAGGTCATGAGATTCTCACCACGACAATCGGATGTCATGATCGTCGCCGGCACAGTGACTTACAAGATGGCGTTGGCCGTGAAGAGAATTTACGATCAAATGGCTGAACCTAAGTGGGTTATAGCGATGGGCGCCTGCGCATCCACCGGCGGTATGTACCGCAGTTATGCTGTGCTACAGGGAGTTGACAACATATTGCCAGTTGATGTTTACGTCGCGGGGTGCCCCCCGC
The DNA here is from genome assembly GCA_025356925.1 of Limisphaerales bacterium. Taxonomy (GTDB): domain Bacteria; phylum Verrucomicrobiota; class Verrucomicrobiia; order Limisphaerales; family UBA8199; genus JANXQE01. The sequence continues at coordinate 5,372 of JANXQE010000539.1, forward strand.
GACCAGAGGCCCTGCTCGATGCGCTCATCAAATTGCAAAGCCAGGTCGCGACCGAGCCAGTCCTCTCAACGTGGAAGACGGTGAGCTAAGGACGATCGGTGACTCCCAAACCGCTAAAAACACCGTGGCCCCAATCGATCTAGCTAAACAGCTTGAGACCAGGTTCGGGGAACTCCTTTCCGAGCCCGCCGAGTTTCGGAACGAGATTACCATCAAGGTCTCCGATGCCGAGCGCATACCCGAGGTGTGCGATTTTGCCAAGAAAGACCTCGGATTTGATTACCTGACGGATATTTCAAGCCTCGATAACTACGGAGATGATCCGCGCTTCACTTTGGTTTATCACCTTTATGGTTACGGACATCACTGTCATTTGCGCCTCAAGACCGATGTGAGCGAGGAGAAATCCGAGGCGCCGACCGTCACCGGGATCTGGCGCACGGCCGATTGGCACGAACGGGAAATCTACGACATGATGGGGATCCGGTTCCGCGGGCATCCGGACCTGCGGAGGATTCTGATGTGGGAAGGTTATCCCTATTTTCCACTCCGGAAAGATTTTCCGCTCGCGGGCCGGCCGAGCGATTTGCCGGAAGTGGCTTTCACGGCACCGGCACCGATGGCTGGGGGCCCCTTCGTGACCATCGCGGGCGGCAAAGACACCATTTCACGGGAGCCGCGGGTGCGGATTCCTGACACGGATAGCCTCGGCATGAATGCCCGGGTCGAGCGGCGGAAGGATATCCAGCAATCGCACGGCCGCGCACATGGGCCGGGCCCGGTCGAATCGAGGCAACCAAATGGCTGAGGTTCGCGATCTCGAATTCAAAGAGCCGGCGGCGCGGATGGCAGACGCGACCCGGATGCTGGCCCATGCTCCTGAACTGCCCCAAGATCAGGGGCAGCCCGACCTGCCGAGCGAGAAGATGGTCCTCAACATGGGGCCCTCGCACCCGGCAACCCATGGTGTTCTGCGCATTGTCCTCGAGCTGGATGGTGAAATCATCACCAAAGCCATGCCGGACATCGGCTACCTCCACCGCGGCGACGAGAAAATCGCGGAAAACATGACCTACACCCAGTTTATCCCGTACACGGATCGATTGGATTATCTTGCGCCTTTGGCGAACAACGTCGCCTATGTGCTGGCAGTGGAGAAGCTCCTCGGCATTGACCAGCAACTGCCCGCGCGCTGCCAGTTCATTCGAGTCATTTGCGCCGAGCTTGCCCGCATTTCCTCACATCTTTTGGGGCTTGGCTCGTTCGCGATGGACGTCGGGGCCTTGACCGTCTTTCTCCACACTTTCACCGAACGGGAAAAGGTCTATAATCTGTGCGAATCCCTGACCGGCGCGCGGTTTACCACCAGTTACACCCGAATCGGCGGGTTGTCGCGCGATTTGCCGCCCGGCTGGGTCGAGCAATGCCGAAAATTTTGCAAGGAAGTGGTGGTCAATCTCGATGAGACCGAGACGCTGCTGACGCGGAACCGGATATTCGTGGACCGAACCCAAGGCGTGGCAACCATTTCAAGGGAAGTCGCGATTGATTATGGGTTAAGCGGACCGAACCTGCGCGCCAGCGGCGTGGACCACGACTTGCGAAAGGCGCAGCCCTACCTGGTCTATAATCAATTGGAGTTTGAGGTGCCGGTGGGCTCGAAAGGCGACTGCTACGACCGATATTTGTTGCGTATCGAAGAGATGCGGCAAAGCGTGCGACTGCTTCACCAATGCCTGGACAAACTGCCTGCCGGGCCCGTCAACATCCCGGATACGAAAATCGTCCTCCCGCCCAAACAACGCGTGCTGACCCGCATGGAGGAACTCATCCATCATTTCATCAACGTGACCCAGGGAATCAACGCGCCGCCGGGGGAGATCTATTTCGCGCATGAGAATCCGAAAGGTGAGCTCGGATTTTACATCAACAGCAAGGGCGGCGGCACACCGTTCCGGTTGAAGATTCGCTCTCCGTCATTTGTGAACCTCAGCATTTTGCCCCACATCCTGCCCGGCCATATGGTTAGCGACGTCGTGGCGATTCTGGGTTCTTTTGATTTTGTCATGGGGGAATGTGATCGATGAGTGTTCCCGCCGACCAAACCCTCCCGAATCGGCTGATCGAACAATCCGATTTCAACGTGCCGGCTGAGCTCGAAGCCGAAATGGACGAAGTCATAACGCACTACCCAAAGAAACGAAGCGCGTCGTTGATGCTACTGCACGCGGTCCAGGAACGTTTCGGCTGCATCTCACGACAGGCCGTCGAGTGGATCGCCGCGAAACTGGAGCTGCAACCCATTAACATCTACGAGCTGGTGACGTTCTACCCGATGTTTCACCAGAGGCCGGTTGGGAAATATCACCTGCGCGTCTGTCGCACCTTGAGCTGCGCCCTGGGCGGCGCCGACGAGCTCCATGG
>JANXQE010000544.1 GCA_025356925.1 Limisphaerales bacterium
CCAATCACCTCTATTGTGGCCCTGTGCGATGTGAGCGAAGCCTCCGCGGCGGCCACGCGCCAGAAATTTCCCCAGGCCAGATTCTATAAAGATTTTCGAGTGATGCTGGAAAAAGAGAAGTCGATCGACGCCGTGGATATCGCGACGCCGGACCACATGCACGCCGCGATCGCCGCGATGGCGATCAAAATGGGCAAGCACGTTTATTGTCAAAAACCACTCACCCACGATGTCTATGAAGCGCGCCGGTTGCGCGACCTCGCCCGCGAATACAAAGTGGCGACGCAGATGGGCAACCAGGGCAGCGCGTCGGATGGATTGCGCCGCGCCGTCGAAGTGGTCCACTCCGGGTTGATCGGGCCGGTGCGACAGGCCTACGTATGGACCAACCGGCCCATCTGGCGACAGGGCATGGAACGCCCGGAGGGAACCGATCCGGTTCCTGAGGGACTGGATTGGGATTTGTGGTTGGGCACCGCGCCGTGGCGCCCCTACAAGGCGCAGTGGCCCGAGACGGCCGGTGGGAGCCGACGTGGCGTTTATCAGCCATTCGGCTGGCGGGGTTGGCTCGACTTCGGCACGGGCGCCTTGGGCGATATGGCCTGTCACACCGTGAATTGGCCATTTCGGGCGCTTAAGCTGGAATATCCGACTGAAATCGAGGCGGAATGTTCCGGGCTCACGAAGGATATGTATCCAAACAATTCAAAAATCCGGTTTGAATTTCCAGCGCGAGGGGATCAGCCGCCGGTTACGCTCTGGTGGTTTGATGGCGGAAACAAGCCGCCAAAAGAGGTGACCGCAAATGTCGCGAGTCTGCTGGACAAGGTTTCCGGCAGTGGTTGTGTTTTAGTGGGTGACAAGGGAGAGTTGTTCTCGCCCGACGATGGGGATGGGGATTTCCGCTTCTTCGCAAAGCTCAAGGATGAAAAAGAGCTGACGCGTGCCACAGAGCACGAGGCAGCCAAAGCAATCCCGCAAACAATCCCAAGGAATCTGTTTAAAGGTGGAACCGATGAACGCCAACACCTGGAATGGATTGCCGCGTGCAAGGGTGGCGCGCCGGGGTATTCCAACTTCGATGTCGCAGCTTATCTAACCGAGATCATGCTGCTCGGCTGCGTGGCGTTGCGCACCGGCAGGAAACTGGAATGGGACGGTCCGAAGATGCATGCCAAGAATGCCCCCGAGGCGTCCCAGTACGTCAGGCGCGAGTATCGTAAGGGTTGGAAGCTGTAATCATGTGATCAGAACACACTCTCGGTGGCCAACAACATGGCCTTGCCGAGCTTGCGCACCCGGACTGACACCGCGTGTGGCGTGTGCCATTCGCCCCAAATCCCGTAGGAGCCAATATCGACGAACTCAACCGCTGCGCCGCCGTCATGGCGCTCGCCCAGCGCCGCGATGAACTCACCGTGCGGGACGAGGTAAGTTGGATCGAGTCAGTCCGGCTCCTGGAAGATGCTTGACTCGATCTCGTCGGACCGGTTGCTGCCCTGGCGAACCACCAGCCGCATTTGCGATTGACGATTTGCGATTGACGATTGACGAGCCCTCCTGCAACAGACCGCGCGTTAGCACGCGGCAAAGTCTCAAAAACGCGCGGTGGCCGCGGTGCTCCGATCCCAGAACCGCAACCGGGTGCCATATACCAGCCCAGGGTTGGTCCGCCTGCGGACCTACCCTGGGTAGACCGGTCGAAGAAAATCTCCCTCTCCCCATCCGATGGGGAGAGGGGAAGGGGTGAGGGTTTGGGTGCATCGCAAAGGCGCCATTGCGGCGGATGGGAATCCGCCGAATTCGGCGCTCTCCCGAGGCGCCGCTACGTCTGCCGTGCTGATCCCCGGTTCTCGCGGATCGCTCAGCTACCTGGTCAAAGCGACCGGAGATGGCTCAAGCCATGCCCGGTCGCTGGCGCACGGTGCCGGCAGAAAGTGGGCCCGCAGCGAAACTCGCCTGCGCATGCGCGAGAGCTTCGGCATCCATCAGTTGAGCCAGACGCCTTTGGGTTGGCCGGGTCATCTGCGGAGAGCGGGGCCTGCTCTATGAAGAAGCTCCCGGCGCCTACCGGCCGAAGAGCTTTGAGATCCGCCTCGGCATAGATGAAGGTGGTGTTCAGATAGCGGTGCCCCAGGACATCGGCAATAGGCTTGATGGCGGAGTCATGGGCCAAGGCAGGTCTAAACCTCGAGTTACTAATCCAAAGAATCTCACTTTCGCGTGCAAGATTTTCCTGTTCCGAGCGAACTCACTGTAAGAAAGCCTCTATTCAGGACTGGATACCGCCTTAATATGAAAAACAATGCTGCCTCAAAAGTGTTTCGGGTCGGCGTTCTCTTGATGCTGAGCCTCCGAGGTTCATCGCTTCCTGGCCAGGGGACAGCTTTTACCTACCAGGGCCAGCTCAGCGACCGTGGTAGCGCGGCCAATGGAACTTATGACTTCCGCTTCCGCCTGGCTGCTGACGCTCAAGCCAACAACCTTGTCGGCTCACCGACGGTCACCAACGGAATCCCGGTGGTTAATGGTCTGTTCGCCGTTGCGCTCGACTTTGGCGGGGTCTTTTCCGGCTCGAATTACTGGTTGGAGGTAGAGGTGCGAACCAACGGTGCCGTCGGCTATGTCGCGCTGGCTCCGCCGCAGGCCTTGACTCCTGTGCCTTATGCCCTCTATGCGATGACGCCGGCCGGCCCGGCGGGTCCTCAAGGCCAGCAAGGCCCTGTCGGTTCCACGGGGCCTCAAGGGTCACAAGGCCTGGGTGGCCCGACCGGTCCGCAGGGACCTCTTGGCCCCCAGGGAGCCCAAGGTGGGACTGGGGGAACCGGTCCCCAAGGGCCTCAGGGTCCAACCGGTCCACAGGGACCGGCCGGGGTTTCACCCTTCAATCTGGCTGGAACCAATGCATATTATCTGGGCGGGTTCGTGGGCATCGGCACCAGCAACCCCGCCACCGCGCTGGAGGTGAAGGGCACCGTGAGCGCAGCCGGCTTTTCGGGCAGCGGGTTGGGCTTGACCGGATTGAATGGCAACGCCATCGCCAACGGCTCCATAACCGGCCTCCAGATTGCTAGTGGCTCGGTCGGCAACGCCCAACTAGCCAACGGCGCGGTCAATGGTGCGACGATTGCCGACGGCTCAGTGACCCCAGCCGACCTCAACGTGCCGTCGTTTGGCACGACATTTTGGCAGGCGAGCGGCAACAGCGGCACGACCGCCGGAGTAAACTTCCTCGGGACACTCGACAATCAACCCCTCGAATTCAAGGTCATTGGCGTGCGCGCCTTGAGGCTGGAGCCGGGCACAAATGCCCTCCATGGATTCTCGCCCAACGTGATTGGAGGCTGCCCCAACAACGGCATCGCGCCCGGAGTGATTGGCGCGACCATCGCCGGCGGCGGCCGCTTTAACGCGGCGGACGGAGACCTGTCCCACCATGTCAGCGCCGACCAGGGCACCATCGGCGGTGGCGACCGGAATACCGTCGTCGGCGAGGATGGAACGATCGCGGGCGGAGGCGGCAACTGGCTCGGCGGTCCGTACGCGACTATCGCGGGGGGGCTCTTCAGCACGATACGAACCAATGCCTGGTTCGCCAGCATCGGCGGCGGCGCCTACAACACCATCGGTATAAACACCTCGAGCACCACCATCAGCGGAGGTTACTTCAACACGATTGCGGACAACGCGCTGGATTGCACAATTGGTGGCGGCTCTTACCAAGCCATCGGTACGGCCACATACTATTCAACGATCGGCGGAGGACGGCAGAACTCCATTGCCGACAATGCGAGCTCCGCGTCGATCGCCGGTGGTTATCAAAACGCCATCGGGACCGGTGCCGCGTGCGCAGCCATTCCCGGGGGGTCCAACAACGTGGCCGCCGGACGATATAGTTTGGCCGCCGGGCAAAATGCCCTGGCCCTTCACGACGGCACTTTCGTTTGGGCAGATGCGTCGGCTTTCTCGACTTTCTCCTCCAGCACTTCCAACCAGTTTAGCGTCCGCGCGGCGGGAGGGGTGCGATTCGAGACCTCAGGCGCCGGCCTGAGTCTAGACGGTCAGTCGGTCGTGACGTCTGGCGCGCTCAGCAATCTAAATGCATCACTCATTACCTCGGGTTCTTTGGATGACCGGCGCCTTTCTGGAAACGTAGCCTTGCTCAACGCTAATCAAACGTTCTCCGGCTTGAACACTTTTGCGGGCGACCTGCAAATCGGAACCGGCAGCTCCGACTACCGCCACCTCGAGATCGGCGGTGGAAACTCCGAGGGCTTTCTCTATGGTTCGTATCCGAATCCGGCGTTGAGGGATGGAATTCACCTTGGGTATAATTACTATTCGGACGCCAACGGCGCTGATCAGGTAATTCATCCTGACGGCCCAACCTCAAGGATCTCCGCCGGTTATGGGACGGTCATATTGGCGACAGGCCCGGCCTTTGGGGGAGCGCCCACCGCCAAACTGGTCGTGGACACCGCCGGCGTGACCATCAGCGGCACCTGCAACAACTGCAGCGATCGCAACGTCAAGCAGGATTTCGCGCCGGTGAATCCATCCCGGATTCTCGAGGAAGTCACGCACCTGCCCCTCAGCGAATGGAGTTACAAGGTGGATGCGAAAACACGGCACATCGGCCCAATGGCGCAGGACTTTTACGCCGCCTTCAACATCGGCACGGATGACAAGCATATCGCGCCCATTGACGAAGCCGGCGTAATGCTCGCGGCCGTCCAGGGGCTGAATCAAAAACTCACCGAGGAACTAAAGCGTCGGGAAGCGGAGAACGCGAAACTAAACCAACGGCTCGAAGCCTTGGAAAAAATCGTCCGCAACCAACAATCAGATTGAGCGCAACGCAAGCGCATTCCTCAACATACAGGAGTCAAACGAAATCCCCGGCCGGACCGGGACAATCCAACCCCAGTTTGGCGCCGAGAAGCAGATCAGTTTTAGTTCAATAGATAAACAAATCGCAAAACGTCCGTTCGAACCTAATCACGTATGAAATCAACCAAGAACCAACTATTGGTCCGCCGTGAAACCTCAATCAAAGGATTGCCGGTCCGTCGGGACCTGAGCCTGAGCGGGTTCACCCTCATCGAGTTGCTGGTGGTAATCGCCATCATCGGCATACTCATCGGGCTGCTGTTGCCGGCCGTGCAGAAGGTGCGGCTGGCCGCGCTGTCCGCGCAGCAATTTCGCACCCTGGCGCAGCCTGCCCGGATAGTTCTTAACACGACCGACCCGGAAGCGGAGAACAACCTTCCTGCGAATCTGCACCGGGCCGCGGCACTACTCGACTGGGACGCGACGGAACTCCGCGGTCTGCCAAACCCACAAGACATCGCTTCGGTCTTAAGCGGACTTGAGCAGAACGAGACGGATCTTAGAGCGGCGCTTAGCGCGCTACCGTCCTTTCCTGCAGCCGGTGCGGCGACGGACCCGAACTACCTGCCCACGTACGTCACTCTGAGGCGGTCTTTGGTTCGCGTGATCGCCGATTTGGACCTGATCAACGGCGGGCTGAAGCAGGTGGGTTCCGCGCTAACTGATGAGCCGCCGTCGGATGAGGATTGAGGTGAAGCGGGGTCAAGCGTGCCGGTTGGAGGCAGCTGTGCGAACCAACGGGGCCGCCGGTTATATCGCGCTGGCTCCGCTGCAGGCGTTGACTCCGGTCTAAGGATGAAGGAACAAGCGCGAGAAACAACAACGTTGAAACAGGAACGAGGCCGGCTCAAATGACTCTTATCTCCCTTGAACCAGAAACTCGACGGAGGCCAAAATGACCTGCTCCCAATTTCGAGATCCAACATCTGGAGAAATGACGAGTCCTGAACCTCAGGACAGTCTCATAACCTGCCAGGAGATGACGGTAAATCACCGCATTTCGAGCATTGCCATTTCCGTCACGCTTGGAATTTGGTGTTTGCTGGTGGTGTTTGGTCCGAACGCCAAAGCTCAAAGCTATTCGATAGATTGGCACAAAGTCTCCAGCGGCGGTGGCACGAGCACTGGGGGAGTCTTTTCGGTCAGCGGCACCATCGGCCAATGCGACTCAGGCGGGTCTCTGACCGGCGGCACTTATTCTCTCACCGGCGGGTTCTGGAGCTTGCTTTCGCTCGCGCAAACGCCCGGCGCGCCCACCCTCAAAATCTTCCTGACCTCCACTAATACGGTTGTAGTGTCCTGGCCGTGGCCCTCCACGGGCTGGAGCTTCCAACACAACAACACCCTCAGCCTATCGAACTGGGGCGCGCCCTCGGAAATCATCAACCATGACGCCCTGAACGGGTTTATCATCGTGAATCCGTCTGGCGGCAGTCATTTCTATCGATTGACCAAACCTTGAACGGATCGCGACAGGCTTAAATAGGCGGCACGGCCCAGCTTTCGAATGGGAGCAGGGGACTACTGAGGTCCGTTCGCAGGCAACCCCGCCAGGGCTTGCGGAGCCCCAAACTCTCGCGGCCCATCGCCGCCGGTAAGAGATTGAGGACACCGAGAGCTTGTTTCAGAGCCTCGCTCCTGAAAGCGCCCAAACGCGCGCTCAGTCTGCAATTTACCGGCCGTGGTGCCTGCTTGACTTTGCGATACCCTGGTGCGAAGAAGGAGAGTACAGCCTATGATCGAGCTCGAAGCCGGCTACCGTTGCCGTATCGCGGCTTGGTTTCGGCGCACCAAGTGTTTGTGAAGGTCGCGGCCATGAACTTGCCGGAGTTGGCGCTAGCCAACCAGGACAGCTTGGCGACTCGGAGCAGTTTGCTCAGCCGGTTGCGGGATTTGGGCGATGATACCAGTTGGCGCGCTTTTTTCGAGATGTACTGGCGGCTCATTTATAACGTTGCGCGCCGGAGTGGCCTGGTCGATCCCGACGCACAGGACGTGGTTCAGGAAACCGTTATCGCGGTCGCGCGCCGCATGCCGGAATTTCGATATGATCCTGCCAAGGGCTCTTTCAAGCAATGGCTTCTTCTCATTACCCGACGCAGAGTTCAGGACCATCTCCGACGCGCCTATCGCTCGTTGCCATCAGCCGATCGAATCGGCGGCGAATTGGCGTCGGTGCGGGAGGGGGTGCCGTCTCCAATGCCAACCCCGGATGAGGCGATTGATGCCGCCCTGGAACAAGAGTGGCGGGCGAACTTGTTACAGGCCGCCCTGGCGCGAGTGAGACAGGGCGTAAGCCCGAGACAGTACCAGGTGTTTGATTGTTGTGTGCTGCAAAACCTTCCCGCCGGCAAGGTGGCGCAGATGTTGGGGTTGAATGCCGCCCAGGTCTACTTGGCGAAACATCGTATGTCTCTGGCGGTAAAGCGAGCGGTGGCGGAGTTGGAATCCGAATTTGGCCGGTCGGCCATGGTTGGCCGCAATTGATCGAGCACTGTGGCGGTCTTGATCCCGGACGGACGGTCGGACCTGCGCTGCATCAGACCTTTGCTGAAAGATTGCTGCGCGACGAGCGAACTTACAAGGCAAGCGGACGCATGAACAACTTCCTGGACCAGGCTGAGGGTCCCCATTCAGGAGCCGGCGAAACCATTAGGGCTGCCCTCGAATCAGAATTGCGAGAGCGAGTTTGGGAGGGGGAGCTGCATCCCTTGATTCCGGATCACGAGCTGCTGGAGCGCATCGGCGTGGGGGCTTATGGCCATGTCTGGCGAGCCCGAAATGCCCTGGGGACCTTCCGCGCAGTGAAGGTGGTATACCGAGCCCGGTTTGAGGAGGAACGGCCTTACGAGCGTGAATTTCACGGCATCCTCAAGTACGAGCCCGTCTCGCGGTCGCATGAAGGCCTGGTCCAGGTTTTGCACGTGGGCCGGAACGAGCAAGCCGGCTATTTTTATTATGTGATGGAGCTGGCCGACAATGCGGCGGAGGAATCTGGAGGACAGAAGGTGAATGACGAACGGCCTGCACTGGACAGCCCTCGAGATGCCGGGGCCGGGTGTGAAGCCCAGGCGCCCAGCGGAGGAAGGTACTCACCCAGGACGCTGCGAGGCGTGCTCGCAGCCGGCCAGCGATTGTCTGCTACTGAGGCTGCGCAACTGGGGCAACGGCTGGCCGGAACACTGGCGCATTTGCATGAAGCAGGCCTGGTGCATCGCGATATCAAACCCAGCAACGTAATTTTCGTACGGGGAAAACCGAAACTGGCCGATGTCGGGCTCGTCACCGGTGTAGGTCATTCGCACAGTTTTGTGGGAACGGAAGGGTTCATCCCCCCGGAAGGGCCCGGAACAGCACAGGCTGACCTTTACAGTCTGGGCAAAGTGCTCTATGAGCTCGTCACGGGCCGGGACCGGATGGATTTTCCGCAACTGCCGCCGGCGATTTTGGGCACACCCGATTCCGAAGCGAGGTTGGAACTGAACGAGGTCATTTTGCGCGCCTGCGCACCTGAACCACACCTTCGATATCGCACAGCACTGGAGCTGGAAGCGGACCTGAATTTCTTCCTGGCAGGACGGAGTTTAAGAGGCGCAAGGCAAACGGAACAGCGCCTGGTCTGGCTAAAATGGATTGCCGTGGGGGCCTCTTTCCTGCTGCTGCTGGGTGCGGGCGGGCTCTGGGTCACGAAACGGCAGGAACGTCGAGCCAGCGCGCGTGAGCTCGTCGCGGCAGAGCGGGCGAGGGTTGAAACCGCCTTACGTGAGCGCGCTCAGGCGGCTGAGCGCGAGTCGCGCCAGGAACTGTACGAGGCACTCGTGGAGCAGGCTCGATCGACCGTTCGCAGCCGAGAGGTGGGGCAGCGTGTGCGTGCCCTGGAAGCCGTTCGAAAGGCAGCAGGGATCAGGAACTCCGCGGAGCTGAGGGGAATAGCCTGGGGTGCGTTGGCCCTGCCGGACCTGCGGTTTGAGCGAGAGTTATCGATGGGGCCAGACGTCATCCCGGTGGCCATCGATCCCGATTTTGAGCGGATCGCGCTCTGCCGTGAACCCGGGCCAGTAGAAATCCGTTCGACGATCGACCAGCGTCTACTGGCAAGGTTACCCCCTGGCCGAGGTGGCGGGTCAATCGTAGGCACGTGGTCTTCAACCGGCAGGTTCCTCGCAGTTCGGCGCGAGAATCCAGGGTCCGATGCCTCGGCGAACGTGGAGGTTTGGGAACTTGCCAGCCCTCGCAGGGTGCTCTCGCTTCAGGATGTGGCGCATGGTGCTGTGGCGTTCCACCCCCGGCTCCCCCTGGCACTGACCGGTCTGCGTGACGGAATCGTCGCTCTCTGGGATCTTGAATCCGGAAAGAATTTGGTTGAATTCACTCTTGCAGGTATGCCTGCCATTTTGGTCATTTCCCCGGAAGGCAATCGCTTTGCCGCCGCTTATCCCGGCGCCGGCGGCTGGATCGTGTCGGTGTATGAGTTGGCAAATGGCAGAATGGTCGCATCTCACTTATTCCCCGAACCGGTGGGCTGTCTCGCCTGGCATCCAAACGGAACCTGGATTGGCGTAGCCGACCACAGTGGGTCGGTGAGCTTACTGGATGCCGATTCGAGCGATTGCCGCGTGATCGGCCTGCATAAAGCGCAGGCGGTTTGGACCGTTTTCAGCCCAGACGGCGATTACCTCTTCAGCGGCGGTTGGGAACGGGAGCTGCTTTGTTGGACACTGCGTGCCCGGCAAATTGCTTTCCAAATCGGGTTGGGAAGCTTTACCCTGCGGTTCAGCGCGGACGGGCGGCATTGTGTAACGTTCGCCAGAAACGCAGCGCGGTTTCACCAATTCGAGCGTCCAACGGCTTGCCGAGACCTCGCAGAAGACCTCGGCGGACGAATCCGCCACGCCGCCTTTTCTCCGGACGGGCATTGGATAGCCGCATCCGGCAGGGACCGGCTAGCCGTTTGGGACTTGAACGCTGGCGGGCCAGGTACTCTCGTGCGCGAAGGTGCCGACGCGCGTGTTTTCTTTGCGCCGGGTGGGGATGAAATCCTGGCGAGCGGCAATGACGGCTGCTTTCGCTGGCGGATCACGGGCGAGACAAATGTTTGGTTACCACCACGGATCGAGCGCTTAAGCGTGCAACAAGCGCCAGAACTCACCTCACTTTGTGTAGCTTCCAACCAAGTTGTTTTTACCGGGGTTCAAGGGTCTCAACTACGTTCGGCAGGCCGCGTGGACATTGCTGCCAGTAAATGGAGCCCGACCAGTCCGGGAGTCAGTCGCGCTTCTCCGGACGGTCGGTGGCTGACGGTTTACCAACCGTTCACCCCGTGGCTTTGGGTCTACGAGCTGCCAAGCCTGGAGCCAGTCGCCACCCTCACCAACAAGGCCAATATACGTGACGTTGAATTCAATCCTCGGACGGCGGAATTGGCCGTCGCCTCGATGGAAGGAATCGAAATGTGGAGTACCATCACATGGGCCAAAACCAGGGAGATGGCGAAATTTATGGGTGTTGTGTTAGCGCCAGATGGTCGTTCCCTGTGGCTAACCAGTGATTACCGAACCAGCGGCCTCTACGACGCGCTCACCCTCGAACTGTTGCTTCCTCTGCCGACGGGAACGTTGCCACTCGCGGTCAGCCCTGATGGGAACCGGATCGCTGTTAGCGTCGACGCACGCCGCGTCCAGGTATGGGAGCTGTCCGAGTTACGCGAGCGCTTCCGCGAAATCGGGATCGACTGGTATTCGACCGGCCAGTGATACTCAAAACGCGAGTTACCAATCCGCCGTTTCGGCAACCCGCGTTTCCTGCCAAAAGACAATCAACCTGCTCGGCGATTTGGACGAAGAGGGTCTCAAACAGCCCCAGACCCTCAGCACGATCTTGCTCGCGTTGGGATCGACGACTGCGAGCCTGGCGTAGAAAGTTCCCTTGCGGATCCGGGCGCCGTGATTTGGGCGCTTGCGCCCGTCAAGAGCCTTAGTGCAGATTCCGCGACGATGCGAACGACGGTTCGAACTGGATTGAATCACTGCCAGACCATTGCATGGGTTTCCATTGCTTAACAGTGGCACAAACGGTTGCACAGACGGTGGCACAACGTCAACCCACTCGTCGATCGCACCTCATAAGTGCTTGGTAGTCAGGTCGCCGACGTGGCGGCATTGGCAGACGCGCTAAACTCAAAAACCGGTATACGAAAGGGTGTGTGGGTTCGCCCCCCGCCGTCGGCACCAACTTTTGCCCGCTGTAAAACCGGGGCGAAAGTTTCCGGGCGGGCGGCCAAGGCGGCCGTTGGCCCCACGGTTTTAAGGAGTAAACAGTTGTCTTTACCACAAGGAGACTGTTTGCAACCGATCGTTCTTGGCAAAACAGGAAACCTGGTTTCATGAGGTATGAAACGAGCGGGTAAAATATTCCACGGGTGCGTGGGCGGCTGGATGCTTGCCGGGTTGCTGTTCACCATGGTTGCCGCCGGCGTGGTCCGGGCTGACAGTTCCGCCTTCACCTTCATGCAGGATGAATCCTGCCAGACGAGCGCCGGGGTGTATGCCTCGGATGGCACGTTGCTGCGCACGCTGTGGAGCAAGGTGCGGTATCCCGCAGGAAAGAATGTGGCGGTCTGGGACGGATTGGATGACAACGGCAACGCGATGCCCGCCGGCGTTTACCAGATCAGGTTGCTGGAGCATAACACGGAATATGTCTGGGACGGCGCCATAGGCAACACCTCAGCGGAACGGTCAGGCCCCACGGTGCATGCGGCCTATCCGCCGATGCGCGACATGGTGATCACGGGAACGAACGCGTTTTATGTGACGGGCTATAACGAGGGCAAATATGACTTCTGCAGTTTTCTGACCACCGATCCGCAGCATGTCCGGCTGAAATGGAGCGCAGACGGCCAGCCGGCGAACATTTACGACCGCAACTGCGGCTGGACGGCGACGGATGGTGACCAGATTTATTTTGCGTGTGATCGCGCGACGGATACGAAAAATCTGGCGGTTGATGATTATCCCGGTTTTGTGGTGGCAAGCAGGGTGAGCGACAACAGCCCGGCCAGCTTCACCGAGGGTGTGCCGATCATGAACGGTACGACCAGCACTTATTATCCCAACGGAGTTTCCGTGGGCTCGCAGCCGGGATTGAGCGGGCTGGCAGTGCAGCAAGGCGGCAATCTGCTCGCTGTGGCGGTGGCGCCGGACAACCGCATTTATCTTTTGGACAAGATGTCGGGAGCGACCGTGACTAACTTTAGCGTCAGTTCGCCGGGCCGGATGAACTTTTCTCCCGATAGCAGCCTGTGGGTGGTTTCAAGCAATGGCGTGGTGTGTTATACGAACCTCGCCGCCAGCCCGGCATTGGCGTTGACCCTCACCGGTTTCAGCAACGCGCTGGCGGTGGCGGTGAATCCGGCGGATGCGAACCTGATCCTCGTCGCGGATGGCGGCGGCAGCCAGCAGGTGAAGGCCTTTGACAGTACCGGAACGCCGCTGTGGACTTACGGACTGGCGGGCGGGTATCAGGCCAATGGCGTAGCGGTGACAACCAACAAATTCTGATTTGATGATGCGGGACACGAGGACGCCTTCGTGTGTTTCGCGACGGATGGTTCGTTCTGGGTCGGCGATGGCGGAAACCATCGTTCATTGCACTTCTCGGCGGCGCGCGAATATGTCGAGCAGATCATGTTTCAGCCGCATTCCTGGATGGCTTGTGTGGATCAGAACAATCCTTCGCGCGTCTTCAACCAGTTCCTGGAATTCAGGGTGGATTACACGAAGCCGCTGCAACAGGGGTGGACGCTGGAGAACAATTGGAAGGCGAATGTGCCGGCATGCAATATCTCGTGGAATGAAGGACTGCGCGAGGTTACCACCTTTACCAATGGCCGGACGTATGCGCTGGTGGATGACAATTGTCGCCAGGACGTGGCGGTGCAGGAGGTGTGCGAACTGGGCACGAACGGCCTGCGCCTGACGGGGCTTTATCCATTTGAAAATGGCGGCTGGATTTCGTTCGGGCCCGATGGTTCGGTCCGTGTCACCACCATCGGTGCGGCGCGCTGGTATGGATCCACCTTGAACGGGTTTGATCGCTCGGGCAATCCCGTGTGGAATCCCTCAACCCTGATCGCTTCCGCGCCGGAGGGTGCCACCGATCCGGTGCCGCGCGGTTTCAGCATTGGAAATGTCCGGGCCACAATCAGCACGAACAATATTTTGATCTCGTTTGATCAATCGTTGAACAACGGCTGGCACCTTGGCGGGATAAAAGCGGGCGGCACCAACTGGCTTTGGAAGGCCAGCCCCACGACCATGTATTTGAACGGCCGGGGCAGCTATGAAGTCAGCAATGGTGTCGAATACCCCGGCAACACCGTGCAGGCGGTGAACCGTCAGGTGGTGTATGGGAATCAGGGTGAATTTTTCCGGGGCAACGGTGA
>JANXQE010000718.1 GCA_025356925.1 Limisphaerales bacterium
CGTTTACATCCCTGCGGTAGCGTTGAATTTTCCCCTGACCTTCCTCCGTCACCTGGGCGCTGCCGTCATCGTTCTGACCTCGACAGTCATCATCGCCGTCGTGGACCGTTACGTGTGGGAGCTCTACTTCCGGGACGGTCACGGTGTGATGGTCCCCAAGTTTCTCACAGAACTGGCCCGCCTGCTGATTCTGGCGCTGGCCCTATTTCTTGTCCTGGAGTACGTGTATAATCAGACGATTAGAGGTTTGCTGATTGCCCCTGGTATCGCGGCGGTGATCATCGGTTTGGCAATGCAGGACCTGTTAGGGAACATCATCGCCGGCGTCGCGTTGCAGTTGGGCAAATCTTTTGGCCACGGGGATTGGCTGGCGGTGGAGAATCGGCAGGGTGAAGTTATCGAAATCAACTGGCGATCGACTCGATTGAGAACGCTCGACGACACCTGCATTGAGATCCCGAATCGCGAAATCGCCCGGCAAACCTTTATCAATTTCAATCGCCCGCACCGCCCTTACGCCATCCGCGTTCCGATCACCCTCGATTACACCACCCCGCCCACACGCGCCAAGAACATCCTGCTGCACGCGGCCGCCAACGCGCGCGGCGTGTTGCCGCAGCCCAAGCCCAAGGTTTTCCTGCGGAATTTCGGCGACTCCGGCATCGAGTACGAAATCAAGTTTTGGATGGACGATCACAAATTGTATTCGGATATCAGCGACGCGATCCGCACAAACATCTGGTACGGCTTGCGGAGGCATGGCATTTCCATCCCTTACCCGACCCAAACCGTGCAGATCGAGCGACCCAACCGCAACAAACAGCAGGAAGTTCAAACCGCGGCCCGCATCATTTTGCGCCAACAATCCCTCTTCAAATGCTTGACGGATGAACAACTCGATGCGCTGCTGCCGCGCGGCAAAGTGCTTCATTTTGGCCGTGGAGAAAGAATAATCCAGCAAGGCGAGAACGGAGATTCGATGTTCATCCTGGTCCAGGGGGAGGCCAATGTGGTGGCGGAGCGCAACGGCCAATCCAGGGAGGTCGCCAGCGTAAACTCAGGCGACTGCTTGGGCGAAATGTCGCTGCTGACCGGAGAACCCCGCAACGCAACCGTGATTGCCAATTCGGATTGTGAGGTCGTGGAAATCGATAAAGCGGTGCTCGGGCAAAGCTTGAAGGAAAATCCGAGTTTGCTGGCCCAGTTGAGCGAACTGCTCGCCCGGCGTCAACTCCAGACGGAAGGATCGTTTGCGAGCGGCCGCCCAACGGATCCCAGTCAGGCGGCCAGGCAAACCCGTTACGCGGCCAGTTTTGTCAATAAATTGCGCGCCTTTCTCGAATTGTGAGACGCAAGAAACCTGTCGCCAAGGCCGTTTGGTTGCTGGCCGCTGTGGCTTTGGCTGGGCTCGCGTGGGTGTGGTGGCACGCGGGCCAATCTGCCAAACCCCCGGTGGCCAGCGTAAAGGCGCCCTCGCCAACCGAGCCGGCCTTCTCGCGGTCCGGCGACCCGTCCACAAACCAAGCAGCGCTTCCGCGGCGGGAAACGTCCGCTCTCAAACCTGTGCCGGTAATGGTGCTCCTGCCCTACCATCCGCATGTGCCGGCGGATACAAATCGGCATGCGCCTGTGGTTGCCATCCGATTGCCTGGAGGCTCGAATGCCACGGGCTATCCGCGGCCCGTCCAAAATGTTTTTGAAATGCAGGTCGTTCTTGCCGATCAGGGAATCTCCTGCGGCTCCCTCGATGGGCTCATCGGACCGCAAACCCGCTCGGCCGTGCGAAGCTTCCAACAAAAGGAACACCTGCCCATCACGGGCCAAATGGACGCCGCCACCCGCGAGGCACTGCTCTTAACCAAACCGGCCACGGTGGCGTACGTCGTGACTTCAAATGATTTGGCGCGCCTGCAGCCGTTGAGTTCTACGTGGCTGGGCAAATCCCAGCAAACCGCCCTTGACTACGAATCCATTTTAGAACTGGTCGCCGAACGATCCGAGGCTCACCCAGGCCTGATTCGACGACTAAACCCGGGTTTAGATTGGACCAACGTGGCCGCCGGCGTTTCAATCGAGTTGCCCAACGTGTGCCCCCCGCCGCCGGGTGCGCGCGCCGCGAGCATCGTCGTCAAACTGGGCGATAAAATTCTGGAAGCCTGGGACGAGAACACCAACCTGCTGGCACATTTCCCCTGCAGCATCGCTCGACAGGTCGAGAAACGTCCGGTGGGCGAGCTCCACGTCGCGGTGATCGCTCCGCACCCGAACTATACCTTTGACCCTGACATTTTTCCGGAGTCAACCGAGGCGCGGGAGTTAAAAACCAAACTCGTCTTGCCGCCCGGACCGAACAATCCGGTCGGCGTGGCCTGGATGGGGCTGGACAAGCCAGGCTACGGGATTCACGGCACCCCCAGCCCCGAGCTTGTGGGCCGCACCGAATCTCACGGTTGCTTTCGCCTGGCAAATTGGAATGCGGAGTATCTCCTCAGCCTCGTTGCCATCGGCACGCCGGTGTTCGTTCAACCTTGAGGATCAAGTTCTGCTTCCCAGCGGTTTAGCTTCCTGCTACTGATTTTGCATGAAAATGAACTTTCATTCGTTGCCCTCCTGCGTAGGATTGCTTATTGGGATTTTAACAGCCTCTTCCTCCCCTGCCGCGCCCGCCGGCACTGGACCTAGTTTCAAAGGTCCGGTCGGCCTTCAGCTTTATAGCTTGCGCGATCAATTCAGCAAGGATGTACCCGGAACACTCAACGAGGTGAAAATGCTCGGGATTAAGTATGCCGAGTTGGCCGGCACATACGGTCTTCCGCCGGAAAAGTTCACCCAGGAATTGGCGGCGCGCGGAGTCAAGCCCATCTCAGCTCATTTTGCCTACGAACGCTACCGCGATGATGCCGAAGGAGTCGTAAAAGAAGCCAAAGCCCTAGGGTTGGAATACGCCGGATGCGCATGGATCCCGCACACCGGCGATTTTGATGAGAAAACCTGCCGCGAGGCGATCGCGATTTTCAACAAAGCCGGCGAAGCAATGGCCAAACAGGGCTTGAGATTTTTTTACCACGTGCACGGATTCGAATTTCAGCCTTATGGACAGGGGACGCTGCTGGACCTGCTTTTCCAGGAAACCAGCCCTAAGTTTGTGAATTATGAAATGGATATTTTCTGGATTGTTTTTCCCGGCCAGGACCCCGTGAAATTGCTGGAAAAATATCCCAGCCGCTGGCAGTTAATGCACCTGAAGGACATGCGCAAAGGGACCCAGACGGGCGCCCTGACCGGCGGAACGGATGTGAAAAACGATGCCGCGCTCGGCCAGGGCCTGATGGATTTGCCCGCCATCCTGCGCGCCGCCAAAAAGGTCGGCGTGAAATGGTATTTCATCGAAGACGAATCGCCTTGGTCTGAGAAGCAAATCCCCGAGAGTCTACGCTATCTGGAAAAGGTGAAGTTCTGACCCGAGAGCGGCTTGCGGCTCCTGGCCTCGCC
>JANXQE010000626.1 GCA_025356925.1 Limisphaerales bacterium
AGCTAAACCCGACGACACCCAATCAAACTTCAATCGCCGGCAGTTCCTGCGCGGAGCGGCCTTTTCCGCCACTGCGTTTATGATTTTGCCGGGCGGCGTTCTCGGCTTGCGGGGAGGCACATCGGCCAACGGAAAACTGAACATTGCCGGAATCGGCATCGGCGGCCAGGGCGCTTCGGACCTGAGCAACATGGAGAGCGAAAACATCGTGGCGCTCTGCGACGTGGACCAGAACTACGCGGCGCATGTGTTTAAGAAATATCCAAAAGCGAAGCAGTTCACGGACTATCGCCAGATGCTCGACGAAATGAAGGAGATCGAGGGCGTGGTGGTGGCGACCCCTGACCATCTTCACGCTTTTGCTTCGATGGAAGCCATCAAGCGTGGCAAGCATGTATATTGCGAGAAACCATTGACTCACTCGGTTTGGGAAGCCCGGCACGTGGCCAACGCGGCGCGGGAGGTGAAGGTGGCCACCCAGATGGGCAACCAGGGGCAAGCCTCTCAGGAGACGCGCCAATTGTGCGAGTTGGTCTGGTCCGGCGTCATTGGCCCGGTCCACGAGGCGCATATCTGGACGGACCGGCCTTCCAATGGATTATTTAATGAATATTGGCCGCAAGGCGTCGCGCGTCCCAAAGACACCCCGGCCGTCCCTGCCAGCTTGGATTGGGACCTTTGGCTGGGGCCGGCGCCGCTCCGGCCGTATAACCCGGCCTACCTGCCGTTCAAATGGCGCGGCTGGTGGGATTTTGGAACGGGAGCGCTCGGCGACATCGGGTGTCATTCGATGGATCCAGTTTTTCGAGCCCTGAAACTAGGCGCGCCGACGAGCGTCCAGGGAGCTTCGACGCGCGTTAACGAAGAGACGTTTCCCCTGGGGTCGATCGTGACTTATCAGTTCCCGGCTCGCACTGCCGCCGCCCAGGCAATTAACTGCCATGTTAATGGGTTGAGCGGCACCTCCGCAGGCGCGGTCGAGATGCCGCCGTGTAAGTTGGTCTGGTATGACGGTGGCCTGCGCCCGCCCAGGCCGGACCAGTTGCCTGAAGGCCAAAAGATGGGCGATAACGGCAAGCTTCTGGTGGGCGAGAAGGGCTTTATCCTTAGCAATAACAACAATGTGGTGTTTCCAGCGTCCTGCGCCAAGGAAGCCGGAAAGGTCGGGCGCACAATTCCCACCTCGCCAGGGCACCACAAAGAATGGATTGCGGCGTGCAAGGGCGGCAAGAAAGCCGGCTCTAATTTCGATTGGGCCGGGCCATTGGCGGAATCGGTGTTGCTCGGCAACGTCGCGTTGCGCGTCGGGTTGCGTGAAGATCTCACACTGTGCCAACTCCTGTGGGATGCGGAGCGACTGAAGTTTACCAATCTCGAAGACGCCAACAAGTTCGTCCGAACCGAGTACCGGGCGGGGTGGAGCCTGTAGCCATCACGTAGCGATAGCTGGCTCCCTCGCCACGGAGACCGGAGCGCAAATCCTTGCATCGTCTCACCGAGGGACCTTGGGTTTACGCTCCGCGGCTTGGCGCACAGCCCAGGCGGTGCCCAGCGTGGTCGCCGCCCCAATTAGGGTGTACCAGGGCCAAAAAATCTCTGTGCCGACGTACGCCATCCAAAAGGCCTTCGTCCATGGCAAATGAGGCAGCAATTCAATCGCAGTCATTATGGCCAGTGAAACGAGCATGCCAGTGATCACGGGAAATGGCCGCGCTTTCCGCCAGGTTACTGCCAGGGTCAGGCCGCCCACCAAAGCGCCGCTGGTCAAGCCCCGAAGCGAAAACGCCGCGTTCAGCACGAACTCCACCTGCCGGCTCAGATAGGCAGTCACGACCAGCAATGCGGCCCAGGCTACGGTCGAGAGCTTGCTGAAGCGCAAAAAGAACGCCTCGTCGCGCTGGCGCCACAAGGGCTTTACGAAGTCCATAGTCGAGACCGAGGCCAGGGAAGTCAGAGCCGAGCTAACCGACGACATCGCCGCCGAGAGAATCGCCACCATGAGGAAGCCTCTCAAGATGTGCGGCACCTCGGTCATCATAAAGATTGGAAAGATGAAATCGTTGGCTTTGATGCCTGAGCCGGGCCTGGGCTCCGGCAAGGCGATCCGGAAGGGATGTCCCTGGTAGAACACCCACAGCATGGTCCCGACCGTGAGAAAGATCAGGAATAACGGGAAGATCACCACCGCGCTCAAAATCAGCGCTTTGCGTCCGTCCGCGACCGATTTGCATGCGAGAACTCTCTGGACGATTAATTGTTCGGCGCCATGGGTCGAGAGACCCAGCACGGTGCCCCCTATGACTCCCATCCAAATGTTGAAGGGCGGCCCCAACAGGAACTTCACCACCGAACTCCCCGGCGGCGTGACGCTGAGCCAGTGCAACTTGCCGGCGGCCGCGGCCTGGGCGAACACGGCGCTCGCCCCGCCCGGCACCAGCGACGGAATGTAGAATAACGCGTAGGCGCCACCGATGAGGAACAGGCCGAACTGAACCACGTCGGTCCAAATCACTGCCTTGACTCCCCCGACGCACGTGTAGAAGAGCGAGAGCACGACGAAGAGCAAAATCGCGCCGAGAATGGGGTCACCAGTGCCCAAACCGAGCAGCTTATCTCCGAGCATGAGCTTAACGGGGATGCTGGCGACGTAAACGCGCACCCCGGCCGCGAGGGTTTCGCTGATGAGGAAAAACCCGCCGGCGGTCTGCCTGGCCGACGGACCGAAGGAGTCAGCAAATAGTTGGTAGGGCGAATAGATCTCGCCTTTGAAATAATGCGGCACCATCACCACGGCCAGAATGATCCGAGCCAGCACATACCCGATGAGCATTTGGATAAAGGTAAAATCCCCGCCGTAAGCCATGGCCGGGACTCCGATGATGGTTAAGGCGCTGGTTTCCGCAGCGACGATCGACAGGCCGATGCCCCACCAGGGGACATTTTTGCTGCCCAGGAAATAATCGCGCGTGGTGTGTTGGTCTTTGCCGAACCACAAACCCAGTGCGATGATGCCCAGAAGATAGACGAGGATGATTGCCCAATCACCGGGACTGAAGTAGCTGTTCATGAAGTTGACACCCGAGCACCGGAACTAACCCCGAAATCCGAATCCAGCCGAACTGGCACACTCATTTCAGGCGCCGGGAGTTTGAATTTCGGATTTCGATCGGTGTCAATCTTCCGAATCCGCTCACCCAGCCTGCGCTCGCGCTCGTTGGCGCAACAGTTCCTCCACGGCCTGCGGCAGGTCAGCGCAGAGGCTCTCGAACAGGTCACGGCACTGGCGTTCGGAAAGCTGGAGCATGCGGGCGGCTGAGTAGATGAATCCCCGGGTGGTCTGGTGCGCGTAGCCAAGCAAGCCCTGACGCAGCGCCAGTGAATAAATCTCCAGGGTCACCCCGTAAACCAAGGTGTGCCAACCGTGCGCCAGGCCGGTGTCAACAGCATGCAGGTACCGCTTGACGAAGCGCTGATCCCGCAAGGGACGCAGCTTTTGGAGCTGACCCTGCCCCACCCGCCGGCTGGCGGCCGCAAACTTTTGCAGGATCGGTCTTGCCTGAAGCTCCTGGTCCAGCGCGATGAGCTCGCGGAGCTCGTTGCGCGAGGCATGACCGTGGGCGGCTTCGATCGCCGGCAACTCCAAGGGCAGGAGGATGCGCGCCTGGTACTGACGCAAAGCGCGCTCGAGCGACTCGGAGTCGTGCACCGGTGGTAGCTGCAATTCCGACGACACCGAGGCCAGCGTGAGCAAACCGTCGGCCGACCCAAGCTGCTCGGCCAGCGGATGCCAGTCGCCCAGCCATTCGCCCGCGTCGCTCAGCGCCAGTTGTGTCGGTTTGACCATACGTCTGCCCGGCGCGGTTGGCGTTGCCACGCGCGGCCCGCCGGTTCAGCTTTTACCGTGCACTGCTCGCATGGGGAATGCCAGCGGCAAAGTTGCAAAAACGAACAAAAAAGCCTTGCAGCGTTTTTTCCGTTCTGTCTAAATCCTCCGCATTCCCCCTAATTGAGGTGGTTAGCGAAAATGATCTGACAACAGAAAGGTCTACCATGGTTCTTGTCGATTTTGCGGTCGGGATCGGTGGTGAAAACGGGCAGGGCATCGCGAGCACAGGTGATATTCTCGCCCGGATCTTTGCCCGGCGGGGTCTCAACCTCAACGCTTACAACGCCTATCAATCCATTATTCGCGGCGGTCATACGTTTTTGACCATTCGCGCCAGCAACGGGCCGGTGCGGAGCATGGGCGACAAACACGACCTGCTCATCCCGTTAAACCAGGACTCGATGGACCGACATCTGCGGCTGATGAAGGCCGGCTCGTGCGTGCTCTACGATGGCGACAAGCTGAAGCCGGGGACGGCCGCCGCCGGGGTGCAACTTTGCGCCATGCCCATGAAACAGATTTGCGGGTCGAATAAGCTCGCCGCCAACACCGCCGCCCTGGGCGCGGCGTTGCAGTTGCTCGGGATCGAGCCCGAGCCTTTGGAAAATGCGATTGCCAGGCAGTTCAAAAAGAAGGGAGACGCGGTGGTGGCGGAAAACGTCGGCATCGCGCGCGGCGGGTACGACTACGCGGCGCAAAATTTCAAAACCCTGGGTTTCCGGGCGCCGAAGCTCGACCCGCCTAAAGCCATTGTCACGGGCAACCAGGCCACGGCCATGGGTGGCGTGGCGGCGGGAGTGAAGTTTTATGCGGCCTACCCGATGAGCCCGTCCACTGGCGTGCTGATGTGGATGGCGGCGCACGCGCGTCAATTGGGGATCATGGTCCGGCAGGTGGAGGACGAGATTGGGGTGATGAACATGGTGATCGGCGCCGCGCACACCGGCTGTCGCGCCATGTGTGCCACCTCCGGCGGGGGCTTTGCCCTGATGACCGAGGCCGTGGGGATGGCCGGGATGCTCGAGACCCCGGTGGTGTGTGTCGATGTGCAGCGCGCCGGCCCCGCGACAGGCGTGCCCACCAAAACCGAGCAAGGGGACCTCTGGCAACTCCTGGGCGCCGGCCAGGGCGATTACCCGCGCATTATCGTCGCGCCCGCCAGCCAACTCGACCTGTTCCAGTCCATCCCGGAGTTGTTCAACCTGGTCGATAAGTACCAATGCCCCGGCCTGGTGCTGGCGGACCTTCTGATTTC
Source organism: Limisphaerales bacterium (assembly GCA_025356925.1). Classification (GTDB taxonomy): domain Bacteria; phylum Verrucomicrobiota; class Verrucomicrobiia; order Limisphaerales; family UBA8199; genus JANXQE01. The sequence goes on from JANXQE010000626.1 coordinate 5,142, forward strand.
TGAAGGCACAGCCAGCGTCGATCCCGCCGACCTGGATTTCAAGGCGAAGATTCACCGCGGCGAGATCATTCTCCCTGACGGCAATGGGAATGGCAACGGCGAGCTGGAAAACCCCTTCGGCGGTTACAACGACAACAGTTACTTGCGTTATCGCAATACGCCTAGCGGCATTTCACCGCGCGCCGTTCCCGGGATGCCCGGGCATATCCATATCGCTGCCTCGGACGAACACGACGAGGACGGCACGCTCATCAGCGACGAGTTTACCAATCCGAGCAAACGGAGAATGATGGTGGAAAAGCGCGCGCGCAAGATGCAGACAGTCCTGGCGGACATCGCGCCGCCCAAACTGTTCGGTCCAACCCGGGCGGAGGTGACGTTGGTCGGTTGGGGTTCAACCCAAGGGGTCATCGAGGAAGCAGTCGAAACGCTCGCGGCGGATGAAGGCATTGTCGCCAATAGTCTCAATATAAAATGGATTGTGCCGTTTCACGGAGAGGAAATCATCCGGATCCTGTCGGCGAGCAAACGGGTGATCATCATCGAAAACAACTACTCGGGCCAGTTCGCCCGCTACCTGCGCTCCGAGACCGGATTTAGCGCCCATGGCCACATCCGCAAGTACGACGGCGAACCGTTCCGTCCGCATCACATCGTCGACTCGGTAAAGGAACAACTTGCCGGGACCGCCACACTGTCCGTCCCGGCGCACGAAATCATGGTTTAGATTGCCTCGCACCTCTTCCTTTTAAAAAACATGAGCACCATCATCGAACCGACTCCTGCGGCCGAGACCGCCCAGTCCGCCGCCCAGGTTGTCAAGGACAGCTACAAAGGGAAGATCCATCCGGATTGGTGTCCAGGGTGCGGCGATTTTTCGGTATTGTCGGCGCTGCAAGCCGCCCTCTTCGAACTGGGGCTCAAGCCCCACCAGGTGGTCGTGATCAGCGGCATCGGCTGCTCGTCGAATCTGCCCGGCTTCATCAATACCTACGGAATGCACACCCTGCACGGCCGTTCCCTGCCAGTCGGCACCGGGGTGAAACTCGGCAACCACAGCTTGAAGGTTATTTGTGTCGGAGGGGACGGGGACGGTTACGGGATCGGCGGCAACCATCTGACGCATACCATGCGCCGCAACGTGGATCTCACTTACATCGTCATGGACAACCAGATCTACGGGCTGACCACCGGCCAGACTTCTCCAACCAGCTCCAAAGGCATGAAGACCAAGAGTACGCCTCACGGCAATGTCGAGAATGCGATCAACCCCATGCCGATGGCGATGATGGGCGGGGCCACTTATGTGGCGCGCGGTTTCAGCGGCAAGCAAAAGCACCTGGTTGAGCTCCTCAAAGGCGCGATTACTCACAAGGGTTTTTCGCTCGTGGACGTCTTCAGCCCCTGCGTGACCTACAACAAAGACAACACCTATCAGTGGTTCAACCCGAGAGTGAAAATTCTTGAAGAACACGGTCACGATCCCAGGAACTTCCAGAAGGCGCTCGAGAAAGCCTGCCAGTGGGGCGAAGAAATCCCCATCGGCCTTCTGTGGAAGAATCCCGAACTGCCCGCGCTCGAGGATCTCGAACCGGTTCTCCATGACGGTAACGGACCGCTCGCCCTTCGCCAACTGGGCATCACCGATGAACAGGCCCAGGCCTTGATCAAAGAGTTGCTCTGATCGCCAACGAGCTCTCCGCGGGCATCCGCTTGCCGAAGGAGTTGCCAGCACCGGTGCGGTACACTTAGGCGGCGTAAATAAATAATGGTAGCAAGTTGGTTAGCAGAATCCCATCTCAGGCACTACATACAATAGCTTGGACCGTGTCTATCGGACACTACTATAGGTTGTGCTCAGATTGCCGATGAGGCTCGATAGTGTAGT
>JANXQE010000677.1 GCA_025356925.1 Limisphaerales bacterium
GATGAGTTTGTCGGGTTGATGCAGGAACACGATGTGATCACCAACTTTGAATCCCAGGTGTTTCGCAAAGATGGCGGCGTGATTTGGATTTCTGAAAACTGCCGGGCCATCCGCGACGGCAAAGACCGCCTGCGCTATTACGAAGGAACAGTCGAGGATATAACTCAGGAAAGATCGGCCGAAGAGAAACTGCGCCATTCGGAGGCGCTGTATCACTCGCTGGTCGAGACACTACCTCAGAATATCTTTCGCAAGAACCTCCAACACCGCTTCACCTTTGCCAACCAGCAGTTCTGCCGCGTGCTGGGGCGATCCCTGGAAGAGATCGTTGGCAAAACGGATTTTGATTTTTTTCCGAAAGAACTGGCTGAAAAATATCAGCGAGATGATCGGCACGTCCTGGAGACCGGCCAGACTTATGAGACGGTGGAGGAGCATCAACCGCCCGGGGGTAGCAAGATTTACGTCCACGTGGTCAAGACCCCGCTGCGCAAAGCGGACGGAACCATCCTCGGCTTGCAGGCGATCTTCTGGGACATCACACAGCAACGGATGGCGGAGGAAAAGATCCGAAAAGCCAACGCTGCGCTGGCGCAAAGCCGAAGGGAATTGAGCGCCAAGAACCTCGAGATGGAGGACGACCTGAAGATGGCGCGCGAGATTCAGCTCACGATGCTCCCGCAACAGTACCCAGCTTTTCCCCGGCTCGGTCCCGGATCCGAAAGTTCTTTGCAGTTCACGCACCGCTACCTGCCGACCGGAAGCGTCGGGGGAGATTTCTTTACGGTCTCGGCGCTGTCGGAGAGCCAGGCCGGGGTGTTTCTGTGTGACGTTGCGGGGCATGGGGTGCGCTCGGCGCTGGTCACGGCGATGATCCGAGCCCTGGTCGAGGAGCTCAAGCCCCTGGCCACCACGCCCGGGGACTTTCTGACCAAGCTGAACCGCGACTTGTGCGCGATCCTGCGGCACACGGGCACTCCGCTGCTGACCACGGCATTCTATTTGACCGCGGATTGGCGGAGCGGTGTGATGCTGTACGCCAATGCAGGACATCCCAAGCCCCTCCACGTGCGGCGCCGCGCCGGCCAGGTGGTCCAGGTGGCCAACGCCTCGGGTAAGAGCCAGCCGGCCTTGGGATTGATGGAGGATGCCCGGTACCAAAGTTCGGAGCTTATACTTTCGCCCGAAGATTTGGTTCTGCTCTACACGGACGGCCTAATCGAAGTCCAAAACCCAAGCAGCGACCTGTACACCCAACAGCTATTGCATAGTGCGGTACATCGGCTCATGGGATCTTCAGCGCCCGAGTTGTTCGACGAATTGCTCAAAGAGGTCCGCCAATTCTCCATCGGAACTGGCTTTACCGATGATGTCTGCCTCGTTGGCATGGAACTGGCAGCAGACCCGCCTCGCGCATTGTAGGCCGCCAGCGCGCGGAAGCTTCTCAACCTCGCACTCCGCAAGAGAATCAACCATTGATAAACACTGCTATACCAGCGCCTCTGGGCCGAACGAAATGGCGTTTCGCTTGTCCATATAGCGAACGGGGTGCAAGAGGAACTTGCGCGGGCGCCGTTGGCCGGGCAAAAATGAACGATTGTTGATGCTATCTGTGTGGAACAGTTTTCGAGGGATGGTGCCGGGCCGAACCAGAAGTTGGGTCGGGCTGGCGATGGCCGCAGCACAATGCTTTTGGCTGCTCGCCGGGGCGGCCGGAGCCGGCTTCACCGCGTCGCTGGATCGCGACACAATCACCCTGGGCGAGGGCGCCACGCTGTCGTTGTCGTTTGAGGGTGGAACCCCAGACGACGTGCCCCTCCCTGCGGGCAATCCCAATTTGCAGGTGACGGAAACCGGCACGTCCACCCAATTCAGCTTTAGCAACGGGCAATCCAGTTCGACGGTCGTCCACACCTTCAGGCTCACGCCCCGCCAGCCGGGCGATTATACGATCCCCGTCCTGGTGGCGGTCATTGGCGGAACGAAACTCGCCAGCCAACCGCTGACGCTCAAAGTCCTTAAGCTCGCAGCCCCGTCGCCCCAGGCGGTCAACTCAGGTGCGGAGCTGGCTTTCCTCAAGCTCGTGTTGCCGAGGAAAGAGGTTTATGCCGGGGAGACCTTTACCGCGCAGTTGCAACTGTACCTGCTGAACCGAGTTCAGGGCGCGGGTCAAATACAGCTCACGTCCTTTCCCGCTGACGGATTCAACGTGGGCAAGATGATTGAAGGCCAGCGGCGCCAGGTGCAAATCGGGAACGGAGTTTACACCCTCATCCCCATCGAAGTAGCTCTCAGAGCGATCAAAGCGGGTCCGCTGACGCTGGGCCCGGTCACTTTCGGGCTCGTCGTCGAACTGCCCTCGAACGGCCGCCAGCGAGACGTGTTCGATCCGTTCGGCATGTTCAGCCATGGCGAGCAACGCCAAATCTCCGTGGCGACCACCGCAGAACCGATTCAGTCGCTATTGCTGCCCCGCGAGAGCGCTCCGCCCGGGTTTAATGGCGCCATCGGGAAGTTCACGATGGCGATGACCGCCGGACCGACCAATGTCGCCGCCGGAGACCCCATCACCGTGAAGGTGCAAATTTCCGGACACGGCTCGCTCGACGCGCTAACGCTGCCCGAACAGCCGGCATGGCATGATTTCAAAACCTATCCACCGACAACCAAAGTCGAGACCTCCGATCAGCTCGGGCTGCAAGGCACAAAAACCTTCGAACAGATCGTGACACCGCAGAGCGCCGAAATCAAAGAGTTGCCCCCAATCTCGTTCAGCTTCTTCGATCCCGAGGTCAAGGCGTACCAAACCCTCACACAGCGCGCCGTCCCTTTGCTCGTGCGGCCCGGTGGCGTCGCCGCAGCGCCCACTGTTCTTGCCTCAGCGCAAGCCCGCCAGGACAACTCTCCACCTCCCGCGCAAGATATCGTGCCCAACAAGCAACGCCTTGGAACCCTGGCCCAGCTCGGACCGCCGCTCGCACAACGGGGCTGGTTCCTGGCGCTCCAAAGCGTGCCGTTGCTGGCTTTTGTCTCCGCCGTCGTCATCCGGCGCCGCGCGCAAAACCTGGCCAATAACCCTCAACTGCGGCGACAACGGGAAGTCAGTCGCATCGTCGAGCAGGGAGTTCGAGATTTGCGAAAGTCGGCCGCCGAGAATAATTCCGACCAATTCTTCGCGACGCTGGTCAGGGTACTGCAGGAACAATTAGGCGAGCGCCTGGATGTGCCCGCAACCGCGATCACCGAGGCGGTCATCGAGGAAAGAATGCGGCCGCGCGGAGTGCCCGAAACCATTTTAACTCCGCTGCACGAACTATTTCAGCAGAGCAACCTCGCGAGGTATGCGCCGATTAAGTCGAGCCAGGAACTGGCCGCCCTGATTCCCAGGTCCGAGGCGTTACTGAAGGACCTCAGGAGCCTGAAGCTATGAGAACGTGGTGGCGTAGCCTACCGTGGCAGCGCTGGCGTCCCGCCGGCAGGTCGTGTTGGACCCCCAGCTCGCTGGCGAGTCGCCGGCGCTCCCAGGGGCTGTGGAGCTGGTGCGCAATCCTGATCGTCCTCGGCACGGCCGATGTTCACGCGGAGGCTGCTGCCACTGCGTTCGATGGCGTCAACAGACTTTACGAACAGGGCAAATTCCTCGAAGCGGCGTCAGGTTACGAAAAGCTGCTGCAGACCGGCCAGACTTCCGAAGCGATCTACTTCAATTGGGGGAATGCCTGGTTCAAAGCCGGCCGGTTCGGACGGGCCATCGCGGCGTACCAGCAGGCCGAACGAATCGCGCCACGCGATCCGGATGTGCGGGCGAACTTGCAGTTTGCGCGCAACCAGGTGCAAGGGCCAACGATCCGGCCGGAGCCGCTCTGGCGGTGGCTGGGAAAGCTCAACCTGAGTGAATGGACCTGGCTGGACTCGGCGGCGCTTTGGGTTTGGCTCGCGCTCCTGACGCTGTTGCAGTGGCGCCCGACGCTCAGACCGACGCTTCGGGTGTATACCGTGTGGGCTGGAGTGATCTCCGTCGCCTGCTTCGCCTGTTTCGCAGCCGCCTGGTATTCGGATCGTTTCGCGAAAAGAGCCATCATCATTGCCCAGGAAGCAGTGGCACGCCAAGCCCCGCTAGACGAATCTCAAAGCGCATTCACGCTGCACGATGGTGCTGAGCTCCAGATCCTGGACCAAAAAGATCAATGGATCCAAGTCCGGGCGGATGCCGGCCGGATTGGCTGGGTCAGGAGAGACTCGGTCCAGACTACCCCGTCGAGTTAACCGGAAGTGAGCCCCGTTGACTCATGGAAAAAAGACACCGAAGGGGTCTGAGTAAGCAGGCCGTTTCGGACTCATGTTTCGGTTCGTTAGTCTTGATATGTTTTTTGGA
>JANXQE010000698.1 GCA_025356925.1 Limisphaerales bacterium
ACTGTCCCGGCTGCTTGCGGCCTCCATCCGGTCTGAGGCAGAAAAACAGCGCCGCCGGGTAAAGAAAACACGCTTCTTCGTTGCTTGGATTTTCGATGTTGACCGCCGCTGTGACCGGATTGGACATATTGCTATAGGTCCATTTCACCTGGCTTTTCTCTTTCCACGTGGCAGGTGCCATAAAGGCGCACACAGGAATGCCACCTTGTTCCTGGTCAACGACCAGTCGTTTCGTGAACGGCTCGCCAAGGACGGTCGGGACCTGCTGTTTGGATTTGCTGTCGGGTGCCGTTTGGGCGGAGGCGGTGCAAATTGCTATGCAGAGGAGGGTTAGATATCGGAGAACAGTAGGAACGGTTTTCATGCGGTGTTCTCCATGATTACTCGCACCCAAGCCCTGAAAACACAATCCCGAACTTCAGCCGTTTAACGATCGTCGAAAGAGTGTTTAGGCTATGGGGTTTCGGCGACCTGGGATTCAACGCGGTAGAGATGCGTCCTGGTTCTCAGGAAGAACGCCTTGCCGGCCACCGCCGGCGAGGCCATGAAACCGCTCTCCAGGGTATTCGTCGCCAAAACCTCGAAAGTCCGGCCGGGTTTGAGAACCGTGGTCGTGCCGTGCTGATTGAAAAAATATAGCCGCCCGTCCGCGTAAATGGGAGAGGCCGCATATTTGCCACCGATCCGGCCCGTCCACACAATTTGCCCTGTGGCCGCTTCGATGCAAGTAACGTAATTCTCCTCGGCGGCTGTGTAAATCAGGCCATCCGCGAGAATCGGTGAAGCATAAATGCCCACATGCTTATCGAGCTTCCATGCCACATGCGTGTCCGTCACGTCGCCGTGGCCGTCCGTCTTCACCGCCCACAGCTCCCTTTTGGCGAGGCCGGTGACGAAGAAGGCGAGGCCTTGATCGAACAGCGGTCGCGGAGCGGTCGACCAGTCGTCGTATTGGACCCTCCAAAGTTCCCGTCCGGTGCGCGGGTCGTAACCGTATGCTGCTTTGGCGCCAGCGCTGAGCATCTGAGGTTTTCCCGCGACGCTCACGATGAGCGGCGTGCTGTGGGCCTTGCGCAAATCCCCGTCCCTCGCCATGGGTCCCGGCACCTTCTCGTCGTTCCACGCGACCGAGCGATCCGTTTTCCAGACAGTCTTGCCGGTCTGCTTATCGAGGCCGACAAGGTACTCCACATCGACGCCGTCCATCGTCAGGATCACCAGGTCCTCGAACGAGACCAGCGATGAAGAGGGGCCGCGGTAATGACGGCACCGCAGGTCGTCTCGCTTCCAGAGGAGCTTGCCCGTGCTCGTATCCAGGCAGGCCGTTCCAAAGCTGCCGAAGTGGACATAGAGCCGGCCCGGCTCGAGTAGAGGCGAAGGCGTCGCATAGCAGTTCATGGAGGACCCGTTGCCGAGCGGCTCCGGATGCTCACTGTGGAAAACCTTCTCCATGAAGCGAACCTGGCCGGTTTCGGCATCGATCCCGACACTAAAGAAGTCGTGGCCATCCTCCGTCGCCGTGGTCAACCAGACTTGACCGCCCATCACGACCGGTGTGGACCAACCGCGATGGGGAATCTCCGTTTTCCATTTAATGTTGTTCGTCTCGCTCCATTGAAGTGGGAGACCGAGGGAGTGGACGTCACCTGGGGCTGAGACATGGCCATCACTCCATGGCCCGCGAAATTCCGGCCAGTCCGCTCCCGTCGCCGTCCCGCCAACGCCCGGCAGGATCAGCACCATGAGGAAAGGCAATACGCCAGTTGCGGTGCGCATTGACGCCTTGGCGGAATCCAAGAACGGGTGTCTGTCAGGACTCATGGCAGCAGAATGATATGGCACCCGAGGCAAGTCAATGATGCGGGACAGAACCCACCGGAGCAGCGATTTCCATGCTCGGTTGAGCACCATCACCATCCATGGCGTTGCCGCATAACAAAGCTACAAAACATTCCGCGCCATCATCGCCGGTAATGTGGAAATGATTGTTGGCGCATGGTATGGTTGCGCCGGCGGCAACATGAGAACCAAGATCCACAAGAACCGAGCCGAGTCAGCATTGCTCGGGATCGGTTTCCGCCTTCGCTTTGGCTGGGCGTGCCTGGGCTACGCTTTGGCGTTGGCAGGACCAGGCTGGGCTGCGAACACGTTCAACACAGTCTACATCTCGGAATTCTTAGCCGTGAATCGGCACACCGTCCCTGACGGCGACGGGGATTACCCCGCCTGGATCGAACTGTATAACGGCGGTCCTGACGTGGTGAATCTCGCTGGCTGGTTTCTTTCCGATACCCCAACGAACCTGACGAAATGGCGCTTCCCAGGAGTGGGCATTCTGCCCGGCAATTACCTGGTGGTCTTCGCCTCTGGCAAGGGGCGCACCAACGATCTGGCGGAGCTCCACACCAATTTTCGGCTCGATAAAGCGGGTGGTTACCTCGCGTTGGCCAGACCAGCGACGAACATCGTCTCCGAATTCACCCCCGCGTACCCGAAGCAATCGCCCGATGTCTCCTATGGCCGCGTGCGCGGGGAACCGGACATGTGCGGCTATTTTCTCCAGCCGACCCCCGGCAAGCCCAACGAGAGCAGCGGACCCGGATTTGCTCCGAAGGTTGGCTTCTCCGTCCCTAGCGGCTCCTTCATCGCGCCGTTCGCCCTGGAGCTATCGAGTCCCTCGACCAATGCGGTCATTCACTACACCCTGGACGGGCGATTGCCGAGCCTTACTTCACCGGCTTATCGCGGGCCGATCTTGCTCACGAACGCCACCTGCGTGCGCGCCCGGGTTTATCAGGACGGCCTGCTCCCAGGGCCGCCGCAAAGCGAAACCTACCTCTTGCTTGCGTCGAACCTGCTGGGATTCAAGTCGAACCTGCCGCTGTTGGTGATGGACACCTTTGGGTCCGACCGCGCGACTTCATTTCGTTCTTCATCGGTCCAGCTCTCGTTCTACGAACCTGTCGATGGAAAAACCTCACTCACGAACCAACCCACCCTGACAACCCGTGGCGGGTTCCATGTCAGAGGCTCAACCTCGGCCGGGATGCCACAAACCGGCTTCGCGGTGCAGTTCCTGGATGAGTTTAACCACGAGCTACATCTTTCGGCTCTGGGACTGCCGGCTAATTCCGATTGGGTGCTCTATGCCCCCACGGAATATGACCCGGTGATGATTCATAACCCCTTCGTTCACCAGTTGAGCCGCGGCCTGGGCCGCTATTCCCCGCGCACCCGTTTCCTCGAGGTTTACCTGGCGCGACACGCCGGCCCAGTTACCGCCCGCGACTACTACGGCGTGTACGTGCTGGAAGAGAAAATCAAAGTCGGCAAACACCGGGTGGCCATCGACCGGCTCGGCCCCGAAGATCTGAAGCCGCCCGAGGTGACGGGCGGTTACCTGGTGAAATTCGACCGACTGGGTCCAGGCGAAAACGGCTTCTGGGCGGGCAGCGCTTCGATGGTCTATGTAGAACCCAAAGAGCAGGTCATCAATTTGCCGCAGCGCGCCGCGCAGCGTCAGTACCTCAACTCCTACTTCGACGAGTTCAACCGCGTGCTTCATGGGCCCAATTGGAAGGATCCCGTTCAGGGCTATCGGGCGTACATCGACGTGGATTCCTGGATCGACTTCCACGTTCTGGAAGTGCTCAGCGGAAATGTCGATGCTTTAAAATTCAGTACTTTCCTCTACAAACCGCGCGGCGGAAAGATTACTTTCGGCCCGCACTGGGATTTTGACCGCGCTCTGGGATCGACCGATGAGCGAGACGCCGATCCCCGCCAATGGAACACCGGCCGGTTCTTCCACGCCCCTTGGTGGACTCGGCTGTTCAGCGATCCGGATTTTTGGCAGCTCTGGGTAGATCGGTGGCAGGCCTTGCGCCGGACGAATTTTTCCGAATCGAATCTGTTCGGATTGATTGACCGGCTCACGGACGAGGTGCGCGAGGCGCAGCCTCGCGAGGTCAGACGATGGGGTCTGGAACCGAGAGGGGGTACCTATCAAAGCGAGATCGATTGGATGAAGAACTGGCTATCCCAACGCATCGATTTTATTGACCAGCAATTGGTTCAACCGCCCCGGCTCAGCCAGGCAGGCGGCCGGGTTGCCTCCAGCTTCCAACTCACCTTAACCGGGCCGGCCGACGCTACCCTCTATTACACGCTCGACGGCTCCGACCCACGTTTGCCTCAAGGCGCGATTTCGTCCAACGCCGTCATCTATGCGGGCCCGATTGCCCTCCACGGCGATACCCACTTCGTCGCCCGCGCACGAAATGCCGACCAACACCAAACCGGTGGCCCGCCAATATCCACGCCGTGGTCGAGTCCGGTGACTGCCGATTTCAAGGTCACCCCGCTTTAATTGCAACCGCGGCGCTTTTGGCGCATGCGCTGGGTGATTGCGCAGTCGCATCGCGATCCCGCGTTTGAAAAACGGGTTTGCGGCCGTCATCTTCTTTTTCCAGATTTCCGCCTTCGTGCTACCGTGAAAGTGGTTGGGGCAAAATCCGCAGGTTCAGAAAGGGTGGTCTCCGCGGGCTCAGCCGGGTCGGCCTGCAATCTTTATCAGTCCCGCGTCGGAGTTCGCAGGTCGATGATTCATCTGCATGAGGCGATTTTTTACAAAGCGGGCGCCTGGCCCAGCTTCGACCCAGACGCCCCTGAAGGTACGAATCGAGGTGCTGCCAGTTCGGGGAGCCGTTATCGAGTCGTCGCTCCGGTGGTGTTGCCGTGCGCATCCCCGCGCCGGAACTTTCAGCCCCGGCAGCAACACACTGTGGCTGCCGGTTTTTTTTAGAAAGGCCCGAATCCCCCGCACCATCTTGCCTGGCAGGCGAGAAAAGCGCAACACCTGCTCTGTCAAATCAGTGAGGCTGGAAACGCTCGACAAGAAGACCCCCATCGATGACCTGGAGCTGGATGGAGCGATTCGCTGGCAGACTAATCCCACCTCGCTACGCCCTGCGCTCAGGGCCAGCGTTTGGCGGCGGTTTTGCGGAACATGGATGTGGAGGCAATCGTTCATGCGCTCTAATAAGCACTCGCCTGGTAAGACTCTTTGGAGCGACCAGCGGTTTCCTGGATGTGACGGAATCAACCTGGAGCGGGATGGGGTACATGAAACCTGGGGTGAGAATTTGGCTTGCGACGTGACTTCGAAGCCTCGCTCCCCTAGTGTTATAATGATGGCTGAAACATTCGTTACCGCTGCGCACGGCCCGAGCGAGAGCGTAGTTGAGCTGCCCCTCCAGCCAGACCGCCTGGAGCGCAAGCTCTCAGAAGCACCTCGCTGGCGCTTTTCGAGCTTTTGGTGGCTTGTGACGGCTTTTTGGCTGTTTATTGCGCTGGCCTCGGCGTTGGAAATGTCGCTGCTCCAATCGGCCAACATCGGTCAGGCGCTCATGGTCGCGCTGGTGCGACTGGCGCCGTGGACCTTCCTGACGCCCCTCATCGTTTGGACCTGCTCGGCGTACACTCTCGAACGGGGCACCTGGAAGCGCGCGCTCTTGATGCACCTGGCTGTTTGCGCTCTGAGTTTTGGTATCGTTGGCCTCTTTGCCTATTTCAGCCCGCCCGCCCCGACGCTGGTTCGGCAGGATCCGGCTGAATTGACCCGGGCGAAGCGGGAGCCACGCACCACGGCATTTATTATCCTGCGGCGGGTGACTTCCCAATTGCCAATCTTCTGGGGTTTGGTCGGAGTGGCCCACGCACTGCGGTTTTACGAGCGAACCCAGACGCGCGAGCGGCGCGAGGCCGAACTGGAGGCCCTGCTGGCCCAGGCGCGCTTGCAAGCCCTGCGCATGCAACTTAATCCGCATTTCCTGTTCAATACGCTTAACTCGATCGCCTCATTGGTTCACGAACAACCGAGGCCGAGGCAATGATTGAAGCCTTGAGTGATCTTTTGCGCCTCACGCTCACGGCTCCCGAGCGTCAGGAGGTGGCCTTGCGCGAGGAGCTCCATTTCCTGGAGCGTTACCTGCTCATCGAACAGATTCGATTTGGCCAACGGTTGCGCGTGGAAAAGCAAATCGATGTTTCCGCCTTGGATGCCATGGTGCCGATTCTCATTTTACAGCCCTTGGTGGAAAATGCGATCCGTCACGGGATCGAGGCCCAAATCGCTCCCGGAATCATCCGGGTGATGGCGGCAAACGACGCCGAGAAATTGGTGCTCCGGGTTGAGGATAATGGCAAGGGCCTGGCCTTGTCGTCAAAGGGCACGCTTAAGGAGGGCGTCGGGTTGACCAACACCCGCTCTCGTTTGAAGGAGCTTTACGGTGGAAAGGGTTCGCTCGATCTCAAATCGGGCAAGGCGGGAGGCTTTTCGGCAGAAATCCACCTTCCGTGGCGCACGGCTTCGAGTGATGCGGGCCCGCGGACGGAGCTTGGATCATGAAAATCCGGGCTTTGATTGTCGATGACGAGGCGCTGGCTCGGGCCCGTTTGCGGAATCTGCTCGCTGCGGCCGCCGACCTGGACGTCGTTGGCGAAGCCCGCAATGGTCCGGAGGCGATCTCTTGCATCCGTGAGCAAACGCCGGACCTGGTTTTTCTCGATGTGCAAATGCCCGAGGTTAGCGGGTTCGATGTGCTGCGGTCATTGCCGACTGAGACTTGGCCGGCGGTGATCTTCGTCACCGCGCACAATCAGCATGCCATCGAGGCCTTTGAGGTTCAGGCGCTGGATTACCTGCTCAAGCCATTCACCCAGGCCCGGCTGCAGGCCGCCGTCCGGCGCGCTCGCCACCACCTCGAGGCGCGGAATCTAGCGACGATCAATCAGCAACTGGCCGAATGGCTGAAGTCCGCCGACGCCGAGCCTGCGTACCTGAGCCGCATCGCGGTCAAAACCGGAGCTCAAACCTTGTTCGTTCGCGTGGAGGACGTGGACTACATTGAGTCGGTAGGCAATTACGCGGTGGTGCTGACTGGCACTGAAAACCACGTGCTGCGC
>JANXQE010000705.1 GCA_025356925.1 Limisphaerales bacterium
ATCTGGTCGCGCGCCAAGTCAGCATGCGCTCGCCCCAATTGGTCCACCAAGCCACCCAGAAAGACGGCCGCTGTAACTAGAGCGCAAGTTCCCAGAAGCAAGCCGGCAACATGACGGCTATTGAGTCTCGCGCCGGCGCCACGCGCCCAACGCAGGGCGATCAGACCCAACACCATAAGCGCCAGCCCGGGCAAGAGCGTTATGGAGGATCGCGCTGCATCCTGCGTCGCGAAGACCCGAACCAACTGTGCGAACCCGGAATCGTCCGCTTCCCCGCCCGAAGGAGTGAGCGACCCACCGCGATAAACCAGCCGTTGGCCGGCATCCGGCGCCAACCTCCACTCGGCGAGCATCACCGGCGCGTTGAGGATGGGCGCCGCGAGGTAGACTTGACGAGGATCAGTTGATACCGAGGCCAACTTCAAATCCAGAGTCAACACGGTATTAGGATCCCCGCCCGGCGGCAGAGGAATCAGGTTGGAATTGGCGTCGGTGACGGGGACGACCGAAGCGCCGTTAACGGAGGCGGACCATAAGCGGGTCCCGGCAGGCAGCGTCAAGCGCAGGTGCGGGTTGCCGCGGTTTTTGACAAAATACCGCGCGTCAGTGAGGACTTGGCCTTCTTTTGAGATGCGTGTGGTGAAAGAGGCGCGGTCCACGATCAGGCTGAGGGAATCGCCCTGAGCCAGAGGGCTAAGCGCCAGCTTGAGGTTGAAAGGACGCGCCACGTAGCGGTACGCCGCCAGGATGGGCGCATCGAAGAGCAGCCGATATTCCGATGGAACCTCACCCGCCTCCAGCGGGAGTAATCCAGTTGAGATATCGACGGGATTGACTTGGAATTGGTAGGCACTAATGACGAGAGTATGGCCTTGCTCGGACTGCGCATCCAGCGGCCGGGCACCGGTGAACGTGAGGGTCTCGCCCTGTGGTTTGAATGGGCGTTCGTACGTCGCCAGCAAGGCGTACGGGCCTGATACCGGCGTGTGCAATTGGACCTGGTAGCCGCCGGCGATTTTTTGCCAATTGCGGATGTCCTTGCCGGTGAACTCGACATTGAAGTACTCGTCGGACAGCTCAATTTTGAAGACTGACACTGGCGCGCCCGAGACGACGTAGTTGATCAGGCTGCTTCCGTAGGCGATGCCTTCGCCAATTGAGAAGAGGTGCAGTCCATCCGCTTGCACCGTTTGGGGCAACCGCTCGATCCGCAGACCTGCTTGCCACGCTGCGTCGCTCAGCCGAAAGGCCGACTGGATACCGGCCACTTTGCGGGGGAAGAATGCGGTGGCGATTTCCGTCAGCCCAGAAACGCGCTCAGCGTTCAGTCGGAATCCCGCGTCCGCAGCCACGGCGATGTGACCGCGAATCGATTTGGTTTTCAATATTTCGACGCGTGGCAGCGTCCAGTTGCTCTCGCTCAGCGGCTTGTTCCGTTCCAGGCGTAATTGGGCTATCTGCCGTCCGGTAATCGGCTGTCCAAAGACCATGCGTAATTCGGTCTCGGGTTGGTTTTCGGGCTCGACTAGAAAATAATCGCTCAAGCCTGCGGCGTTTAAGCGCGCGATGGCATAGCCTCGAGGCACCCGGAGCGTAAGTTCCCTGAGCGGCGCCTCGCGGATGTCGAGCTCGAACTCGCAGTCGATCGACAGCTCATTTTCGCCCAGACGATAACTCAGCAGCTCGGAAACCGTGAGCTCCGGGAGGATCTGGTCTGCCTGAATCCGCAGGCCAAAGTCCGCGCCGGAAAAGCGATAGACAAAGCGTTGGGCTCCCGCGGGTCGCAGAACAGCTCGCGTGAGGTCGGTTTCCGGGAACTGTTCGGGGGAAACCTGTGAAAGCCCGCTGGCCTCGGTGACCTCGAGCCGCACGGCGCCTTCGTTGACAATACGAAAATACCCTGCAAACCGCGTCGCCGACTCCGGCCGCAACTGCAGGACCTCCGCCTTTTGCGGGAATGCGCCGAGTGGGGCCTGAGTCTGGATCTGCAGGCCAAATTGGTCCGTTTGAGGCTGGTTAAACTGTACCACCAACCGACGCTCGCTGGAGTTGGGCAATGGTTCGATATGCCACGCCAAAACCTGGTCGCCCTGAACACGCGTGACCTCGCCGCTCCCTCGCAACAAAAGGGTCACGCTCTTCAATTCACCTTGCATCACCTTGAAGTCGAACAACGCCACTTGCCGCAACAGGCCGGGGCTTACGCTGACCTGCGAGAGCATCTCCGCGGCGTAAAAAAGTTTGCCTTCGGTTTCTAGGCGAGCTTCTTTCCAACGGAGCCTTACCTCCCCGTCGCCTGCCAGATAGCTGTTAAATTGTTGTCCGTCGTATTCCGGCCGAGCCGCCCCGACGAACTCGAACTGGGTGCCGGCCGGCAACCCCTGCAGCCGGATCGGTTGCAGCGTGCTCGGCGCCACACCGAAATCCACGGCGCTCCAGCCATTCGATTGTGTCACCGCCGCCTCGAACTTAAGCTGCACCGGAAAGTTGCCTGCGCGATCAAAAGCGATGACCAACCGGCCATCGACCGCTTTGAGCTGCCATCTCGGGTTTGAATTGGCTTCGACCAACGCAACTTGCCCGCGAAGCAGGGTCAAGGAACCGCCGCGCGAATTCTCGACATGAACGATGGTGGAAAGCTTGAACGCAGCCTTCCCGTTGGAGAGATCCCCGACGAGCTTAAAATCATCGGCGATGATTGGCTGCCGAGGATTCTCTGCCGCCAGGGCGGACGAAAAAAGGAGCAACGCGTAAAGAGTGGTGAATGTTTTCATGTGTTAGTTAATCGGACTCGAAATCCAAGCCGCGCGCCACGACGCGTAGCGCAGACTTTTAGTCTGCTGTATCGCCGACTTGCAGTCGGCAGGCGTGCGGTAAAACCGTGGCAACGAATCGTTCCCGGCGCCTCGCAGACCAGAGGTCTGCGACACAGGAGACTTAAAGTCTGCGCTAGGGGCTCGGGCCATGCTCGTCTGAGCGAGAAGCTGTCCTTTATGAAACTGTTGGTGCATTCGGAGGTTACTTCCCGGACAGCGCTTTGGCCTGGCGGATCATCCATTCGAGCTTTTGCGGGCGGGGATCAGCGCCGTAAACCGCAGGCACACCACCCAGATAACCAATCAGCCGATCCGGTGTAATTTCGGTGGCGTAGGGACTGGCTGCGAGCCATTCCGAAAATCCACTCGCGGCGGTGGCCAGGCGCATGGCCGGGCTGGCCTGTTCCAGCACGGTGGCAGGACCGTCAAAGGGCACTGTCCATTCGTGCTCTTGATACTCCGCGGTGCCCGGGAGCCTGTAACGGACCCGGATGGTCGCCAAGGGTCCCTCACCCAGCGGATTGCTTTCGAGGACATAAAGTGCGTTGCCGGATTCGGCGGCGCCAAGCTCCGCGGCATCGACGGAATTGTCGCGAAATTGTTCCTTGGTGAGTTGGTGGCGGGCATAGCCGATTTGGCGATAGGACGCAACTCGGTTGGTGTTGAATTCGACCTGGACCTTGACGTCGGAGGCCGCGACATGAAGCGCGCCGGCAAGTTGACCGGCGAACTCGGTGGCGGCTTGGTCGGGTGTGTTGAGGAAACCGTATCGACCGTCGCCATTGCGCGTGAGAATTTCGAGCAGATCGTCGTTATACCCTTCCCAGCCGATGCCGAAGCAATCAAGCGCGATGCCCTGTTTGCGATTCGTCTCGACCTTCTTTTTCAACGCCTCCGCCCCGATGTCGCCCAGGTTCGCCGCGCCGTCGGTGAGGAGCACCACACGATTGATGCCGTGAGCCGCGTAATGTCGCAAAGCGGTCTGATACGCCAGGTTCATTGCCTCCTCCAGGTTTGTTCCCCCTTGAGGTGTCAACCCGCTCAGTTCATCAGCAACCTTTCCTGCCTGGTTCCCTGGAACACCATCCACCCAGAGCCGAGCCGTACGGGCGAAGGTCACCACGCTAAAAGTGTCCTGCGCCTGAAGCTGGGTGGCCAGCACGCGCAAAGCTTCGTGGATGATTTGGACTCGGTCGGCGCGTTCCATTGAGCCGGAGTTGTCGAGCAGTAGCACCACGTTCAGCGGTCGCCCCGCCTGGCGTCCCACCGCAGCCGTCTTGATGGAGAACCGCAACGCATCCCGGTTCTGAGCAAAGGGATAACGCGACCTTTCCCAGGCGAAAGCTACTGGTTCACTTGCGGCCGGTTCGGCGTCCCGATAATCAAACGCGTTGATGAACTCTTCGCTCCGGATGCTGGCCGGTTCCGGCAGCACACCTTTCTCCAAACTCGCTGCGGCCAGTTTGAATGAGACGTCGCTGACGTTCAGAGAGAAAGTCGAGAACGCATGGTCGCGAGCCTGAACCTCGGGCTGTGGCACTAGGGCTGGCGCAGCAGTCTTCGGCGGGTTGACATCCGCCTGTTGAGTGGCGCGTTGCTCCTCCACATCCGATTTGAGTTGTGCCAGCCGCTCGGTGGTTTTTTTGCTTAGGTCTTTCGACTCACGATCGATGCTCGCGATTTCATTGTTGGATCGGCCCTTTCCTGGCTCCGCCTTGAGTTGCTCAATCTCGGTCAAAGCTAGCGCCGGCTTTTGCCCCGCTTCGATTTTGGACTTTTCATCGATCTCCGCCCGGCCAGTGAGTAGATCCACAAGAGGGCTCTTTCCTTGCGCCGCTTTTTCGGCAGCTCCACCCTTTTGAGAAACCGCGTCCGTCAGCGCGCCCTGGTTGGAGTCAGCGAGCCTACCGCCACTTGTAAGAAGAGCTATGTTGCCCGCCAACGCCAAGCTGGGGACATCCGAACGACCTTCGCCGGTTGCGTTCGTGTTCTGTTCGTCCAAGGTGCGGACGCGGAAGTGCGGCATAGGCAACGTAGACGCTAACGGCGTCGCCACGCCACCTATGCCGATTACAGGTAACTGGGCCTGGGAAGCAAACGCTCCCGGATCATCATAACCAAGGAATTCAACCGCCGTTTGGCCATTAGTCCAGGCAACGGGCGGCAGACTCGTGACAGCGGATTTAGACCAAGGCCCGTTTTCGACCACAGGGATATCGCCAACCCCCTGAATCGGTACGGTAGCAACCTGTTGCCCTGCCTGAAGCGGAAGCTGGGAGACAGTGGAATAGCCGCCAAATGAGCCACCGCCGTAATAGGCTGTTGCGGCTTGCTGCGTCTCTCCCAATTTCAAATCGTCAGGTTGGACCCAGCGATAAAAGGTGTTAATCCCCTCCGTTTCAGGAAGCGTTGATGCATTCGCAACTTGGGATTCGGGCCGAAAGACCCGCCCTACCAAAGGCACGTCTCCGAGCACGGGAATGCGTTCTAGCGCGTTCCCCGTGACACCGCCTCCCAGTCCATGGCCACCTAATCCAAACGAGGTTGCGTCGGAAAGAGGAGCCTGTGCCGCTGGAATTGGAAGCCCGCCGGCCGAAAGCAGGGGCTGTGTGGGCAGGCTCCATTCGCGGTTCCCTTGGGTTTCCGGCCTCACAGCAAGCGCTAGTGCCTCCGGTTGGTTTTCCGTCGGAAGCACAATCGCAGTCTGAGCAGGGCCGGCAGTTGGAGCCGGAGCTGGGGCAGAGGAGGTCAGCGCGGGAGGCTGCTGGTTGAGAGTTAACTCTTCTCCGCGGCCCAGGCCGCTCGCCTCGGCAGGGTTCCTGAGTGCCTCGCGCAGCCGAGTCGAGGGCGAAATGCCGGAAGCCAGTTCAGCGGGCGAGCTGGTGTTTTTGAGCAAAGCCAGGCTGGGAGACTTATTCGATACCTGTCGCGCCAAAGATCGGTTTTTACTCCTTGAGAGTGCTGGCAGGACAGCCGTCGCGACCAGCATTATCAATACGGCTGCGGCAGCCGCTGGCATTACCCAGGACACCTTGCGGCGTACCGGCTCCTGGAATTCGGCGGGTCTAACCGTCTTGAAGCACTGCAACACTTCCTGGCGCCTTGCCTCGCTCAATTTGGGCGCAACTGGTGGGGAGACAGGCTCCGCGATCGGACCGGTCTCGGTTTCGCGGATGAGTTCAGTCGTTTTCTTTAACCGTTCAAAGGTTTTGGCTAGTTCGGGGTCGGTAGCAATCGCTTGCTGGAGGAAACGAGCCTGATCATCGGGCAGTTCACCCAGCAGCAACGCCGTGAGACTCGCTTCAAGCGCCTGACGTGGGTCCGTGGGGAATTCGGGATTCATCGCACAACTCCGTTTTTTGCCAGTTCGTCGCCGACGGCCTTTATCGCATAATGCAGGAGGTAGCCGACATGTCCTGCCGTGAGCCCGGTCCGAGCGCTCATCTCCTTGTAGGACAGGTTCTCATGAAACTTGAGCCGGATCAGCTCCCGGCTGCGTTCGTCGAGGGATTCGAGGCTAAGGCGCACCAAACCGATCCCTTCCCAGCGTGCGATCTGTTCATCGGGCAAAGGCTGCGGATCCGAGATTTCCACGTGCGGCGCACCATCGTCATCACCGTGATCGAGCGGAACAATTCTGTCCGAGGTGCGAAGGTGATTGAGGGCCAGATTATGCGCGGTCCGGTACAGCCAAGGGCCCGGTTGCCGCACCTCGGCAAAATGTGCATGCAGTTTCATAAACGCTTCCTGAACGATGTCCTCCGCGAGGCTGCGGTCGCCCGCCAACCGCAGCGCATAGCTCAAAAGAGGCGATTCCAGGGCTGCAAACAGCTCTTCGATCGTTTCTGAGCGGGGCAGCCCGGTACTGGTGTGGTCTGTTCGCATTACAGCCATGTTCGGCAATTGCACTTTCGCGTACTCAGGCAGCCGTCCTGGCGTTGGATCGCAAAGAGATCATCAGTTCTAAGATGTATGACACTGAGCCGCACAGTTTCTTAGACGGAATCGGGGGAAACTTGCTCCGTTAAAGAGGCGGCGCGATGGAGAAGCTGCAAACACGAAACCGGGTCTCGCCTCTGGCACGGAATGTGCCAACATTCTAATGATGTATAAGGTTTTGCGAAACGCCGCATCCTGCTGCAGAACGGTGGCGTGGTTGTTCATTTTTATGGCGCAGGGATTTTGCCTTTTTGGGCAGACTGACCAACAAATTTACACAGATTCGTTGCAGAATGGCTGGCAAAACTGGGGTTGGGCGACACTCAACTACAACAATACCAGCCCGGTCCACTCGGGGTCGGCCTCCATAGCTGTCAGCATCACGACGAACACCTACCAGGCCATTTACATGGCCCACGCGGCGTTCGATTCCAGCCCTTACTCCAGTATTTCTTTTTGGATCAACGGCGGCCCGATCGGCGGCCAGCAACTCCAGATTCAGGCTCTGCTCTCTTCCGGGGCACAAACCGCCGTGAAACTCGGGCCCCTGCCCACAAATTCCTGGCAAAATCTCAACGTTTCGCTCGCTGCGCTCGGTGTGGCCGGCCAAGCTAACCTCTCCGGCTTCTGGATTCAGGACCGAATCGGTGCCGCACAACCGACGTTTTATCTCGACGACCTCACACTCCTAGCGAATACCAACCCTCCGCCTCCAATCACGAACGTGTCCATCTCCATTGCGATCGACGTGGGGCTCAACCGGCACCCAATCAGTCCACTCATCTATGGCGTGGCGTTTGCCACATCCAACCAGGTAGCCGAGCTCAACGTGCCGCTGAATCGTTCGGGCGGCAATTCTGAGACGCGCTATAACTGGCAACTCAACGCGCACAATCACGCAGCCGATTGGTATTTCGAAAGCATCGCGGATGCTCCCGCGACTCCCGCCGCGACGGCGGATGACTTTGTGGCCAATAGCAAGGGAGCCGGCGCCGAACCAATGCTGACCATCCCGATGATCGGCTGGGTCCCGAAACTGACGTCCAACCGCGGCAAGCTTGCCAGCTATTCGGTTGCCAAATATGGTCCGCAGACAGGCAGCGACGGCCAGTGGTTTCCGGACGCCGGCAACGGCTTGAGCAGCACCAACGGCAATTCGCCGATTACCTGGAATGATCCGCTGGACGCGAATCTTCCAACTAATTCCGCTTTCCAACAAGCGTTCGTGCAGCACCTGACCAACCGCTGGGGGCTCTCGGCCAGCAGCGGCGTGCGGTATTACTTAATGGATAACGAGCATAGCCTCTGGCAATCAACGCATCAGGACATCCACCCCATCGGTGCCACAATGGCCGAAATTCGAGATAAATTCTTCGATTACGCGGGACAGGTCAAAGCGATCGATCCGAACGCATTAGTGCTGGCGCCTGAGGAATGGGGCTGGTCCGGTTATTTCTACAGTGGCTACGATCAACAATTTGGCAGCCAACATGGCTGGAGTTCCTACCCCGATCGCGCGGCCAACGGAGGCTCAGACTATCTTCCCTGGCTGCTTGATCAATTTCGTCAGCGAGCCACCAACACCAACCGGCGATTGCTGGATTATCTAACCGTTCACTTCTATCCGCAGGGCGGGGAGTCCGGCGCGGACACCTCCACTGCCACGCAGCTTCTGCGCAACCGCTCGACCCGTTCGCTGTGGGACACCAACTACGTCGACGTTAGCTGGATCAACGATGTGGTCATGTTGATCCCGCGCCTGAAGGGCTGGACGGCCAGCCACTATCCCGGCACCAAAACCGGCATCACGGAGTACAACTGGGGAGCCGAGGATCATATCAACGGCGCGACTGCCCAGGCGGATATCCTCGGGATCTTCGGCCGCGAAGGGCTGGATCTCGCGACGCGTTGGACAACGCCCGCCACCGGCGCGCCGGCCTACCAGGCCATCAAACTGTACCGCAATTACGACGGGAACCGCTCGACCTTTGGTGATATGGGCGTCAAGGCTTCGGTACCAAATCCGGACGCCCTATCTGCCTTCGCCGCCGAGCGGTCAGCGGACGGTGCGCTCACGCTGATGGTGATTAACAAGCAACTCGGTGTCGGCGCTGGCATCGCCATTGACTTTACCAACTTCCAGGCTCGCGGCCTGGCTCAGGCCTGGCAACTCACGTCGAGCAATTCCATCAGCAGGCTCGCCGACCTCGCATTCGCAGGAAATTCCCTGGCGACCACGGTTCCTCCCCAGAGTCTGACGCTCTTCGTCCTGCCGACGGGTACACCCTCACCCGCTCCCGTGTTGCAAGCGGGCACCGTCAGCTCGACCAACTCATTCGACCTCTGGGTCAATGGCCAACCTGGCCAATCGTATGTGCTGCAGTCCACCACTGATTTTATGAGCTGGTCAGCCGTGCGGACCAATACGCTCACCAGCACCTCCTGGCATGTCGTGCTACCCGTCGTGAAGAGCCAGACGACCTTTTACCGCGTTAGGCAGTGAGTGGCTGCGTTTGTAGGCCATGAAGTAGAGCACGGGGACAGCCATGCGGCTGATGAGCAGCGAAGCGATCTCGCCCGCCATGAGTGAGATGGCCAGACCTTGAAAGATCGGGTCGGCCAGGATCACGCTGGCGCCAACTACTACTGCCAGGGCGGTTAACAACATCGGGCGAAATCTCACCGCCCCTGCGTCCACCACTGCCTGCTCGAGGGACATTCCTTCTGCTAGACGTTGCTCGATAAAGTCCACGAGAATGATCGAATTCCGGACTACGATTCCGGCTCCGGCCATAAAGCCAATCATGGAGGTCGCTGTGAAAAATGCCCCCATGAGTCCGTGCGCGGGCAGGATGCCCACGAGCGAGAATGGAATCGCCGCCATGACCACCAGGGGAGTGAGAAACGAGCGGAACCAACCTACCATCAGGATGAAAATCAGCACCAGCACCGCAGCGAAGGCAGTGCCGAGATCGCGAAAGACTTCAATAGTGATGTGCCATTCGCCATCCCATTTCAGCGAGGGTTCGTCCTCGGTAGAGGGCTGGACGGCGTTATAGATTTTGAGCCGGGCCCCAGTCCCGCCAAATTCACGGGTGTCGAGGGCGCGGAGGGCCTGGTTCATTTTGAGGATCGCGTACACTGGACTCTCGATAACGCCAGCGACATCGCCGATAACGTAGGTAACCGGCATGAGATTCTTGTGGTAGATGCTCTGGTGCACGATGGTTGGCTCTACCTTGACCAACTCGCGGAGCGGCACCAAAGGGGCCGAGGGGTTGGCGGTCGAACGCACCCTCAAGGCAAGCAATTCTTCCGGGGTGGTCCGGCCGGCGCGCGGAAGCTGCAGAAAGATATCGACGTCTTCTTTGTCCCGTGGGACGTGGAGCAGGTCCACCGCCTCCCCACCCACGGCGATGCGCAAGGTTTCTGAAATGGTCTCCGTGCTGATACCATTCAGCGCCGCTTTCTGCTTATCGACGACAAACCGCGCCTCAGGCTGGTCGGCCTCGATGTACCAATCGGTGTCCACCACGCCCTTCGTATTGTGGAAAATATCAATAACCTTCTTTGCCAGTGCCAGGCGGTTTTCCTCGGTGGGGCCATAAATTTCGGCGACGAGGGTTTGCAGCACCGGCGGACCCGGCGGAACTTCAGCCACAGCGACACGCGCGCCGTATTTGGTCGCGATCGCTGCCACCCGGGGGCGGACTCGTTTGGCGATGTCGTGGCTCTGCGCCTTGCGATCGCTCTTGGGTAGCAGGTTAACTTGCAAGTCCGCAATGTGGGCGCCGCGACGCATGAAATAGTGCCGCACCAGGCCGTTGAAGTTGAATGGCGCGGCGACACTGGCATAAACCTGGTAGTCCGTCACTTCCGGCTCGACCCGCACAGCGGCTCCGATCTCGCGAGCCGCCTGCGCCGTTCGCTCCAGCGCGCTGCCTTCAGGCATATTGAGAATAATCTGAAACTCGCTCTTGTTGTCGAACGGCAGCATCTTCACTTTTACAAAGCCGATGCCTGCCAATGCCAGGGCGACCAGCAGCAGGCCCACGATGCTGGCGAGAAACGCGTAACGCCAACGCCGGCGGGCGAGGAGCGGGCCCATGAAGCGTCGGTAAACGCGGGTGAAAAGGTCTTCCGGGTGCTCTGAAAGTGTATGCACTTGGCCACTGGCCGGAGCAACCCCCGCTGTGAGCGACGAGTATTTCCTGCCCCAGTGCAGCACCCGAATTGAGGCCCAGGGCGTCACGATGAAAGCGATGGCCAGCGAGAAAGTCATCGCGGCGCTGGAGCCGATCGGTATGGGCCGCATGTACGGTCCCATCAACCCGCCCACGAACGCCATGGGCAACACCGCTGCGATCACGGCGAATGTGGCGAGGATCGTGGGATTGCCCACTTCGTTCACCGCTTCCACGGCAATCGCCGGCCAATTCCGGCCCTTGTTTTGGGCCAGGTGGAAATGCCGGA
>JANXQE010000710.1 GCA_025356925.1 Limisphaerales bacterium
CTCCTCGCGGGTGCCATTGCGTTTCGTGCGCTCGTCCACATAGGCGCGCGTCTTTTCGTCAAATTCAAACACTGCGTTTTTTCCGCCGGCCTCGATGGCCATGTTGGCGATCGTCATGCGGTCATCGATGTTCAGACTCGAGACGCCGCCGCCGTCGAATTGCATCGCCCGATAAGTCGCCCCGTCAAAACCGATTTCGCCGATGCAATGCAAAATCACGTCTTTTGCCATGACGCCGGGTTGCAGCTTGCCTTCCAGCCGGAAATGCATCGTTTCGGGTACTTTGAGCAACAGTTTCCCGGTGCCCATAACGAAGCCGGCGTCAGTGTTGCCGATGCCGGTGGCGAATTCGTTGAAGGCTCCCGCCATGCACGTATGCGAGTCGGTGCCGAAGAGGATTTCGCCAGGTCTGGTATGTCCTTTTTGTGGCAGGGCCGTGTGGCAGACGCCGGCATAGCGGGATCCGTATTGGCGCTGGAGCATGCCTTTGGAGCTGTCAAAAGCCCAATGACCGTTTGGGTCATCAATGACGTCGTAAAAGTAGGTGATATTTTGTTCTTTGACGAAATCCCGCAGGATATCCACGTTTCGGTTGGACTTCGAGTCGGCCGTGAAAATGTAATGATCCGGGATGATGACAACCCGGTTGCGGTCCCAAACCTTGGCCGCCTTGCCAAATTCACGCTTGAACACGCCAATGGTGCCTGGCCCGCAGACATCATGCGTCATGAGCACATCGGCTTTTACCCAAACGCTATCTCCGGCTTGCACCCGCGCTTTACCGGCCGCGCGGGCGAGAATCGTCTCAGTGAGTGTCATATTGAATTAGGAACATCATGTCTAGATCGCGTGGAAGCCAAACTTCCCCTGCATCTCACGGCCAGAGTAACCGACTGGGAACCCCAGTTCAACCCGGAACGAGTTTTCCGCCCCCGACGCATTCAGGGCGGTGGTACCGCGGAATTCAGGCCCAGGGGTCCTGGTCATCAGTCCCCAGCTCCAAAGCACTGGTCGGAGAGGGAGCTTTGAATTGGTTTCTACCGGCATCACTCGAGCTTCGCGACTCAGTCGTCGTCAACCGCCTGGACCGCCCAGACGGGGTACGGGACGCTGGGGCCTTTCATGGCGTGCCAGAGAATGCGGTTCAGGGTGTCCTCGGGACACTGGTCGGGTTTGGACAACGGCAGGCGCATCGAGGCGTAGGCATCCTTCCGCAGGACTGCGTCCGCAACTTTCTTGGCCGGCGGATTCATCTGGTCAAGCGGGATGTTGTTTGTGAGTGCCACATACGGGGCATAATCCGGCACGCTGGTGAAGCAGTCGAACATCGGAGTGGCGGTGGCGTCCATCTGGTTCATCGGCGGCAGGCCAAGGATCAGCTCAATCGTCCGCAAAATGCTCGTGTGATTATATTGGGTACCCACTACGCTGTCTCGTTTGGTGTAGGCCGAAACGACATAGGCAGTGGTTCGGTAACCGCTGCGGTGGTCCCAGCCGGCCTGGGGATCGTCCTCAATCGCGAAGAGGCAAGTGTCCTTCCAGAACGAACTGTGGCTAAGGGCGTCCACGATCTGGCCGAACGCCAGGTCATTGTCAGCCACTTGCGCCGCGGGGGTGGGCCGTCCGGGGCTCGTGCCGCTCGTATGATCGTTCGGGAGGCAGATGATCACCAACTCGGGGAAGTTGCCGGCCTGCTCGAATTGTTTCAATTCGCCGATGAACTGCGCTGAGCGGAAGATGTCCGGCACCTCGAGGTCCCAGCCCACGGTATTGGTGACCAGATACGGCCGCAGCGACTCCACGGCAGGTTCGCTGTGCAGATTAATCGTGTGCGTGCCTTGCCGGAACTCGCGATAATGATCCAGAAAGCCGGGCTCTCCTTTTTTCGTTTTATCGATCCACGATTTCCTGGTCATCCCGAATTCACCGTAGTCCCGCACAGTTTTGCCATGGGCCAATGCGTCATCCCAAATAAAGCCCGCCGGAGAATAGGCGAGCGCGTCGATGTCATCGTCTTCCATGCCATCGGGATAACTGCGGGGGAAACCTGCGAAAGATTTTTCCATGTAATCTGTGGCAAACGCGGTGGTGGCCCACTGATGACCATCCGCACTGAGAATGCTCGAGCAGTACGTGTTGTCGAGCAGCACGAACTCGTGGACAAGTTTGTGCTGGTTCGGAGTGATCAGGTCGCCGAAGACGCACAGTTCCGGGTCACCATTTCCCTTTGTCACGTCCCCCAGGACCTGATCGTAGGTGCGGTTTTCTTTGATGACATAAACCACATGTTTGAACACGCTGGGTTCTCCGACCCGCTCGGGCACCGGGTGCGGCGGTTGGGCGCGGCGTGGACGCAAAGCCGCCTGCGCCAGCAGCGGATAGCGCATGTTAGCGAGCGCGTGGCTGGTCAGCGCAGGCAACTCTTTGACCTTTGGCCGATCCAGCAACGAAACCGAGCCGTAGTACTGATGCGAATTGAATTCCAGGTGGCCGTCGGATTTTCGGGGGCGCCCGGCCCCGATGCCCTTGATGTTGGCCACATAGAGCCGGTCGCGAAATGCGTCGTGGACGATCGCGCCAGGGAACCATCCCACAGGGATCAAACCCAACAACTTGGACTTGCCAGCGGCAAAGCTGAGCATGGCCACGGCGTTTTGGGTGCCGTTGCAGACGAATAGCGTCTGCCCCGATT